>NZ_NFLR01000016.1:0-64327 GCF_002161005.1 Alistipes sp. An116 | reverse complement strand
ACGCGGCGGCAGGTCAACACCCGCACCGCTCAAGCCATCCGCCCACGGACCCGACAGGGCCTTCAGACGTGGTTCGGCCCGAACGCGGCGGCAGGTCAACACCCGCACCGCTCAAGCCACCCGCCCCACCGGGGAATCAACCGCGCGTGGCGGCGATGACACCCAGGGCGAAGCGGCACTTCTCGGTGATGGCCTTCCAGTCCTTCGCGGCGATCACATCCTTGGGGAAGAGCTGCGAGCCCATGCCCACGCAGAAGACTCCGGCCTTGAACCAGGCCGTAAGGTTCTCCTCCGTCGGCTCGACGGCACCCGTAGCCATGATGTTCGACCACGGCAGCGGAGCCTTGACGTTCTTGACGAACGACGGACCGCCGACGTTGCCTGCCGGGAAGACCTTCGTCAGATCGCAACCCAGCTCCTGGGCGATGCCGATCTCCGTTACCGAACCGCAGCCCGGCGTATAGGGCACCAGGTGACGGTTGCAGACCTTGGCCACCTCGGGGTTCAGGTAGGGACCCACGACGAAGTTGGCGCCGTACTGGATGTACATGGCAGCCGTCGGAGCATCGACGATCGTGCCGACACCCATCACCATTTCGGGGCACTCCCTGGCGGCGAACTTGATCACCTCGATGAAGACCTCCGAGGCGAAGTCGCCGCGGTTCGTGAACTCGAAGGCGCGCACACCACCCTCATAGCAGGCCTTGACGACCTGTTTGGCGATTTCGGCGTCCGCGTGGTAGAAGACGGGGACCATGCCGGTCTTGGCGATGGCCTCCATGACTTGCATTTTAGAAAAACGTGCCATTTTCAGAATCTGTTTTTATCGAAACGGGCGGAGGAGCGGATTTTGTCGACCCCCTCCCCGCACCCTGCATGGTTTCATTAACGCTGTACGCGACCGTTTGCGTTGCCGCCGGCCAGCGACTCGACCTCCTCAACCGAGACGAGGTTGAAGTCGCCGTTGATCGTGTGCTTGAGAGCCGAAGCGGCTACGGCGAACTCCAGCGCCTCGCCCTGCGTCGGCTTGGTCAGCAGGCCGTGGATGATGCCGCCCGAGAACGAGTCGCCGCCACCCACGCGGTCGATGATCGGGTTGATATCGTAGTGCTTCGACTCGTAGAACTCCTTGCCGTTGTAGATCATGGCCTTCCAGCCGTTGTGCGTGGCCGAGTAGGACTCGCGCAGCGTCGAAACGACATACTTGAAACCGAACGTCTCGGCCATCTGGCGGAAGATGCCCTTGTAGCCCTCGGCGTTGGTCTCACCGCCCTCGACATCGGCGTCGGGTTTGAAGCCCAGGCACAGCTCGGCGTCCTCCTCGTTGCCGATGCAAACGTCGACGTACTGCATCAGCGGCTTCATGATCGACTGGGCCTTCTCCTTGGTCCAGAGCTTCTTGCGGAAGTTCAGGTCAACCGATACCGTGACACCGTGACGCTTGGCGGCCTCGCAGGCCAGGCGCGTCAGCTCGGCAGCCTTGTCCGAGATGGCCGGCGTGATGCCCGACCAGTGGAACCAGTCGGCACCCTCCATAATTGCATCGAAGTCGAAATCCTGAGGATCGGCCTCGGCGATGGCCGAGTGGGCGCGGTCGTAGATCACCTTCGAGGGGCGCATCGAGGCTCCGGTTTCGAGGTAGTAGATACCCACGCGATCGCCGCCGCGGGCAATATAGTCGGTCTTGACGCCATACTTGCGCAGGGCGTTGACGGCCGACTGACCGATTTCATGCTTCGGGAGTTTCGTCACGAAGTAGGCATCGTGGCCGTAGTTGGCGCACGATACGGCCACGTTGGCCTCGCCGCCGCCGTAGACGACGTCGAACGAATCGGATTGTACGAAACGGGTGTTCCCGGGCGTCGAGAGACGCAGCATGATTTCACCTAAAGTTACGATTTTCATTGTCTTTCCCTATATTGGTTAGAATTTGAAGAAGTTTTTCGCATTGCGGTAGCAGATGCCCTCGACGATCTCGCGACCGATGAAGTTGATCTCCGAGGCGGGGAGCAGACCCTGCTCGATATCGTTGCCCAGCAGGTTGCACAGCGTGCGGCGGAAATACTCGTGGCGCGGATAGGAGAGGAACGAACGCGAGTCGGTCAGCATGCCGACGAAGCGGCTCAGCAGTCCCAGCGTCGAGAGGGCGTTCATCTGCTTCTCCATGCCGTCCTTCTGGTCGAGGAACCACCACCCCGATCCGAACTGGATCTTCCCGGCGCCGTAGCGGCCGTCCTGGAAGTTGCCGAGCATCGTGGCGACCAATTCGTTGTCGCGCGGATTGAGGTTGTAGATGATCGTGCGGGTCAGCTTGTCGCGGCTGTCGAGCATGTCGAAGAACTTCGACATGGACTTGGCCACCGTGAAGTCGCCAATCGAGTCGAAGCCCGTATCGGGGCCCAGCCGGGCGAACATGCGCGAGTTGTTGTTACGGATGGCGCCGTAGTGGAACTGCTGTGTCCAGCCCGTCTCGTGGTCCATGACGGCGAACTCGACCAGCATGGCGGTCTTGTACTTGCGGATCTCCGCGGGCGTCAGCTCCTGACCGCCGTACACCTTATTAAAGATGGCATCGATCTCCGGCTGGGTATAATCCTCGGCGTAGAACTCCTCGATGCCGTGATCCGACAGACGGCAGCCCACCGACTCGAAGAACTTGTGCCGCACGCGCAGGGCGTCGATCACATCGGCGAACTTCGAGATCGAGACCCCCGAGACGTCGGAGAGCTTCTCGATGTAGGCCCGGAAACCGGCCGGCGACTCGACGGCCATCGCCTTGTCGGGGCGCCACGTCGGGAGCATCCGCACGGCGAAGCCCTCGTCGCGCACCTTGATATGGTTTTCGAGCGAGTCGACCGGATCGTCCGTCGTGCAGACCACCTCGACGTTGTAGCGCTGCATCAGGCCGCGGGCATAGTACTCGGGCTGCTGCAGGAGGGCCGTACAGTGGTCGTAGATCTCGCGGGCGGTCGAGGGGTTGAGCAGCTTCGTGACCCCGAAGGCGGTCTTCAGCTCGAGATGCGTCCAGTGGTAGAGCGGGTTGCGCATCGTATAGGGGACCGTTTCGGCCCACTTCTCGAACTTCTCCCAGTCCGTAGTGTCCTTGCCCGTGCAGTAGCGCTCCTCGACACCGTTCGTACGCATGGCGCGCCACTTGTAGTGGTCGCCCTCGAGCCAGATCTTCGAGAGGTTCTCGAAGCGGTGGTTCGAAGCCACGTATTCGGGGCTCAGATGGCAGTGGTAGTCGATGATGGGCTGCTTGGCTGCGTGTTCGTGATAAAGCCGCTGCGCCGTCTCGGTCTGCAACAGGAAATTCTCGTCGTTGAACTGTTTCATCGTTTTATGCTATATTCCGTTTAAAAGTCCATGGAATGGAACGAAGCTCCAGAAAATCGTCCCTTTTCACCATGTAAAATTAGCAACTTTCCGTCAGACATAATACGAAAAATCACCAAATTAAATAGAATATTTGCCATTTTGGTTGACCAAAGTACGGAAAAATTGTAAATTTGCCAAACCTAACATCGAAAAAACTTCAGTAAACGTATGATGAGAAACTCGATCTTCGGAGCGGCAGCCCTGCTGGCCGCCTCCTGCACTCCGGCGCTGAACGTCGAAGTGACGAACAACACCCAACTCGAACGCGATGACGAGACCGTCGAAATCGCCTGGTCGGAGGTCGCCGTCCTCAAGGGCGTGACGCCCGAAAACGTCGTCGTGCTGGACGACGAACGGGAGCAGATCCCCTCGCAGGTACTCTACCGCGGTGAGGCCGAACCGCAGGCGCTGATCTTCCAGACCGACGCCGACGCCATGCAGACCAAACGCTTCCGCATCACCACCGGAACGCGTGAGGCCTATCCGGCCGAAGCCTACGGCCGTCAGGTTCCCGAGCGCTACGACGACTACGCCTGGGAGAACAACAAGGTGGCCTACCGCCTCTACGGCCCGGCCCTGGAGACCTCGCCCGAAAAGCTCGTCACGCCGGGTATCGACGTCTGGGTGAAGTGCACCGACAAACTGGTCATCGACGAGTGGTATGCCAAGGGTGACTACCACCACAACTACGGCGACGGCATGGACTGCTACAAGGTGGGCGTGACGCTCGGCTCGGGGGCTTCGGTACCCTTCGTCGACGGCAAGTTCTGGTTCATGGACCACAACTACGCCACGGCCCGTACGCTGGACAACGGTCCGATCCGCACGACCGTCGAGCTGACCTATGCCCCGTTCGACGTCAACGGCACGCAGGTATCGCTCGTGAAGACCATCTCGCTCGACGCCAACCAGCGCTTCAACCGCATGGACAACCTCTACGAGGGTGAGTTCACCGAGATGCCCGTCGCCGCCGGATTCGTGCGCCACGACGTGAAGCAGCTGACCAACGGCGACGACTGGATGGGCATGTGCGAAGCGGCTTCGGATTCGAAGGATCCCGTGCGCGACGGCGACATCTACCTGGGAGTGATCCTGCCGGGCGGCGAGATGATGCCCGACACGCTGGGTCATGCCGTAGCGGTCAAGAATGTGAAATCGGGCCAGACGCTGACCTACTATGCCGGTTCGGGCTGGAGCCAGGGCGGTGTCGACGACATGAACGAGTGGATCGAGGAGATCACCGCAGCCAACGCTGCCGCCACGCAGCCCCTGCAGGTAACCATCGTCAAGAAATAGGGCTCCGCTGCGGAGTCCATCCGAACACCCCCGGGCAGACAACTGTCCGGGGTTTGTTTTGCCGCTACACGCCCCGGCCGACACCACGACGACCTCTCCGTCACGGCATATCCTGCACCCCCTCTCCCACACCTTCCCGACAGACACGCCACGACAACCTCTCCGTCCCGGAATGTTCCGCAGCCGACCTCTCTCACACCCTCCCCGACCAAAAAGTTTCCGTCAAAAGTTCCCCCGGCCAAACAATCTGTTCGCTTTTTGCGTATCTTTGTCGAAACCGGGATGACCCCACGGAGATGACCCCACGGAGCAATCGACAGGCCCGCCCCGGCAACCGTCGCCCGGCGACCGATTCCGCCGGCATCCGATTCCGCCGGCGACCGGCTGCAGCGAGATATTCCCCGGCCGCCAGCCGGTCCGAAGACTCCGGACTCCTCCCGGCCCAGATATCGACTCAAGAACAACCAACATGGATAACAAGAAAATCGTCACTTTCGGAGAGATCATGTTGCGGCTCACGCCGCCCGACAACCTGCGCTTCAACCAGACGAAGCTCTTCCGCGCCAGCTACGGCGGCAGCGAAGCCAACGTGGCCGTCTCGCTGGCCAACTACGGTCTGCGGAGCGAATTCGTCACCTGCGTGCCGGCCAACCACATTGCCGACGCCTGTCTGGACGATCTGCGCAGTTACGGGGTGGAGACCACCCACGTACTGCGCCGCGGACAGCGGCTGGGCCTCTACTACATGGAGGAGGCTGCGGCGATGCGCTCGTCGCAGGTGGTCTACGACCGGGCCGGCTCGTCGTTCGACGCGCTGCAGCCGGGGCAGATCGACTGGGCGTCGCTCTTTGCCGATGCCGCCTGGTTCCACTGGTCGGGGATCTCGGCCGCCGTGAGTGCCTCGACGGCCGAGACATGCGCCGAGGCCATCGCCGCAGCCCGTCGGGCGGGGGTCGTCGTCTCGTGCGACCTGAACTACCGCAAGAACCTCTGGCAGTACGGCAAGACGGTACAGGAGGTGCTGCCGCCGCTGATGGCGCAGTGCGACTTCCTCTTCGGCACGGACGACGAATACGAAAAGATCCTCGGCATCCGGCTTCCGAAATTCGAGGCCCGCGACTCGGCCTACCAACCCGATGCCAAGGGTTACGAAGCGGCTTCGCAGCAGGTGGCCGAACGTTTCCCGCTGTGCCGGGGCATTGTCTTCGGACTGCGCAGCGTCCTGAGTGCCAACCACCACCTGATCTCCGGAACGCTCTACACCGGAGGCCGGCTCTTCACGTCGCGCGTCTACGACATCGACTGCGTGGTGGACTGCATAGGCGTGGGCGACGCCTTTGTCGGCGGGCTGATCTACGGACTGGCCGAACACGCCGGGGACATGCAGTTTGCGCTGGACTTCGGCACGGCGGCCTGCGCCATCAAGAATACGGTTCCTGGCGACTACAGCCAGTTCACGGTCGAGGAGACGGCCCAACTGGCCCGCGGTCCGGTCAACGGCCGCATCGCCCGATAGAGACCGCAAACACCGCGGAGAGACCGGAGCACAGAGTATATAACCGATGTTCCGGCAATGCGCACAACCGACCGCTTCACACACTCTCACTCACCACACACCACACAAAAAGCCCGGCTCCTTACGGAGTCGGGCTTTTCTTTTTCCGGGATTGAGATCCGCGGGAGGTCCTGGCGAACAGGCCCCGGAACCCATCTGCAGTCCCGGGATCTATCCCCCCTGTGGGCCCCCGGGCGGGAAACTATTCGATACCCTTGGCCTGCTTGTAGAGGGCGTTGTAGGTATTGTACTTGTCCATCACACCGGGTTCGTCGCGCAGACGGAAGCAGAGCGACTTGAGGAACTCCAGCGTATCCATGTCCTCGGGTTTGATCTCGTGAGCCTTCTCGAACCAGGGCAGAGCGGCCATGTAGACCTCGTTTACGGTCTTCAGATCGGCGTCGTAGGCAGCCTGGCTGCTGTACTGCTTCTCGTTCATCTCCTTGTTGAGTTCGTCGCCCTTGATCGTGTAGAAGACACCCAGGTAGTAGTTACCCTCGAAGAGATCGGGCTTCAGCTCAACGACCTTCTCGAACGATTCGATGCTCTTGTCGTAGTCCTTCAGAGCGTAGAAGATACGGCCGCGGCCGAACCACAGGTCGACATTGGTCGGGTTGTCGGCAATGGCCTTGTCGATCAGTGCCACCAGGTCGGCGGGATCGCCCACACCCTCTTCCGAGGTGTAGAGCTGCATCAGGCCGTCGAGGATCCGCTCATTCTTCGGGAACTTCTCGATACCGGTCAGCAGAGCCTGCTTGGCCTTCATGATATTCTCCTTGTCGGCCTCGCGCTGACCATAGTAGCAGTGGAAGAGGTAATAGTAGATGTTACCCTCCTCATCGGCATAATTCTTCTCGATGGCCTCCTGGAGATATTTGCCGCCACGGACGAACGATTGGGGATTGTTCGAACCGTCGACCGTCAGCAGATAGCCGGCATAGTAGAGCAGTGCGGGGTCGGCCTCGCCGTAGGCGGGATTCGACTGAGCCTCGTAAGCCGTAGCATAGGCGTTGGCGGCGCCCACATAATCCCCGGCATCAAGACCGGCATTGCCGACCTGCGAGCAGAAGTCGCTGATCTGCTTCAGACCCTCCTTGACCTTGCCGGCACTCTTGGGGTCGAGTTCATAAGCCTTGTTGTAGGCTTCGATGGCCTTTTCGGGGGCATCCTTGATCACCCAACGGGTCTGCTTCCACGTAGCGACCTTGTTGTCCTTGATGTAGGCCGTGAACCAGGGATAGACCCATGCGGTATACTCCACACCGTTGAGCGTCTCCTGAGCGGTCGACTTGGGGTCTCCGACCGTCAGTTTGAGCATCGTAGCCTCCATGTTGACGAAGAGGTTCTTCGTCGGCTCGGCGGCCACCTCATAGAAAGCCTTACCGCGGTTGATCCACGTTGCGGCCTTTACTGACTTCTTCTCGTTGGCGATGTCGGCATCGCTCTTTTCGATCTTGGCGAGAAGCGCTTCCTTGTTTACCTTCTGGGCCTCGACGGCGGGAATCGCTACGAGCAGCGCCGCAAAAGCCGTCAAAATCGTCTTTTTCATACGAATTGGTTATTATTAAAAGTTCGGTTGTTACTCTCTTTTTCAATCAGCGTTCCTGTCATCAGTTTTCCGACTCGGGAGTCTGCGTGCCATCGGTCGGGGCATCGGTCTCCGGAGCCGAGGCATCGGTTGCGGAGGTGGCTCCGGCCTCGGCCGTTGCGGTCGCCTCGCTGCCTTCAGCTCCCTCGGATTGAGGATTCTCCTCCTCACTGGCAGCCGGTACGGCCATCACCGAAGCGATGGCATCGCCCTCACGCAGGTTGATGATGCGCACACCCTGCGTGGCGCGGCCTGCCAGACGGATCTGCGACACGGCCGTACGGATCGTCAGACCCGAGCGGTTGATGATCATCAGATCGTTGTCGTCCGTGACGGCCTGGATCGAGATCAACTTGCCGGTCTTCTCCGTGATGTTGATCGTCTTGACGCCCTTTCCGCCGCGGTTGGTGATGCGGTACTCGTCCAAATCGGTGCGCTTGCCGTAACCGTTCTCGCTCAGCACCAGCACATCCTGCTTCGAATCGGGTTCGATGCAGATCATGCCCACGACCTCGTCGCCCTCGTCGAGCGAGATGCCGCGCACTCCGGCGCCGACACGTCCGATCGGGCGCACCGTATTCTCGTTGAAACGAATAGCCTTGCCGTCGCGGGCGGCGATCATCACCTCGGCATGACCGCTGGTCAACTTGGCCTCGATGAGCTGGTCACCTTCCCGGATAACGATGGCGTTGACGCCGTTCTGACGCGGCCGCGAGTAGGCTTCGAGCTTCGTCTTCTTGATCGTACCGTCCTTCGTGCACATGATGATGTAGTTACTGTTGACATACTCCTCATCATTCAGGCGCTTGACGTTGATATAGGCGCGGACCTTGTCGTTGGGTTCGATCTGGATGATATTCTGAATGGCGCGGCCCTTCGACGAACGGGTTCCCTCGGGAATCTCGTAGACCTTCAGCCAGTAGCAGCGGCCCTTCTCCGTGAAGAAGAGCATCGTGTTGTGCATCGAGGCCACGTAGATGTGCTCGATGAAGTCCTCGTCACGCGTGGCGCTGCCCTTGGCCCCCACGCCGCCGCGGTTCTGCGTGCGGTATTCGGCCAGCGGCGTACGCTTGATGTAGCCCAGGTGCGAGATGGTGATCACCATGTCGTCGTCGGCGTAGAAATCCTCGGGATTGAACTCCTCCGAAGCATAGACGATCTCCGTGCGGCGCTCGTCGCCGTACTTCTCCTTGATCTCGATCAGCTCGTCCTTGACGATCTGCATCTGCATCTCGACGCTTCCCAACACCTCCGTCAGATGGGCGATCAGCGCCTGCAGTTCGTCGCGTTCGGCGACCAGCTTGCCGCGCTCCAGACCGGTCAGGGCCCGCAGACGCATCTCGATGATGGCCGAAGCCTGCAGGTCCGAAAGTTCGAAACGCTCCATCATGGTCTGCTTGGCAGCATCGGGGGTCTGCGACGAACGGATGATATGAACGATCTCGTCGATGTTGTCCTGGGCGATCAGCAGACCCAGCACGATGTGCAGACGCTCCTCGGCCTTGCGCTTGTCGAAGCGCGTGCGGCGTACGACCACGTCGTGACGGTGGTCGATGAAGTAGCGGATCAGGTCGCGCATCGACAGCAGCTGCGGGCGGCCGTTTACCAGCGCGATGTTGTTCACGGCGAACGACGTCTGCAGCGGCGTATTCTTGAAGAGCGTATTGAGCACCACGCTGGCCACGGCATCGTGTTTCAGAATGATGATGATACGCAGACCGTTTCGGTCCGATTCGTCGTTGATGTAGGAGATGCCTTCGATCTTCTTTTCGTTGATCATGTCGGCGATCTTCTTGATCATCTCGGCCTTGTTGACCATGTAGGGGATCTCCGTGACGACGATGCATTCACGGCCGCTGGGCGTATGTTCGATTTCGGTCTTGGCGCGCATCATCACGCGGCCGCGGCCCGTGAGCATGGCCTCCTTGACCCCTTCATAGCCGTAGATGATACCGCCCGTGGGGAAATCGGGGCCCTTGACGTAGTGCAGCAGCTCCTCGCCCGAGATCGCGGGATTGTCGACATAGGCACAGCAGGCGTCGACCACCTCCGAGAGATTGTGCGGAGCCATGTTGGTGGCCATGCCGACGGCGATACCGCTGGCACCGTTGACGATCAGCAGCGGGATGCGGGTCGGGAGGACCGTCGGTTCGGGGATCGTATCGTCGAAGTTGAGCGTCCAGTCGACGGTCTCCTTGTCGATATCGGCCATCACCTCGTCGGTGATCTTCTTCATGCGGGCCTCGGTGTAACGCATGGCGGCCGGGGAGTCGCCGTCCATCGAACCGAAGTTACCCTGTCCGTCGACCAGCGGGTAACGCATCGACCAGTCCTGAGCCAGGCGGACCATGGCGTCGTAGACCGACGAGTCGCCGTGGGGGTGGAACTTACCGAGCACGTCGCCGACGATACGGGCCGACTTACGGGTGGGTTTGTCGGAGTAGAGGTTGAGCTCCGCGCTCATATCGTAGAGGATGCGTCGGTGAACGGGTTTCAGGCCGTCCCTCACGTCGGGCAGGGCGCGCGACACGATGACCGACATCGAGTAGTCGATGTAGGCCGACTTCATCTGCTCTTCGATATTGATGGGGATGATCCGTCCCACCAAACCGGCATTCTTTTCTTCTTCTGTAAGCATCTATCTCTTCTGTATAACCGGATTTCCATGCGGGTCGTCAGTGCGGCCCGCCAAATAACGAACAAAAATAGTAATTTCTTGCGATCCGGGCAACTTTGGGCGCAGAAAAACGCACGCGCGTGGGATATTTTTTCAGGGGACATACCGTTTTTTGGCCCTTTTCGGGCGATTTGAGGCCCAAAAAATTTTCACCCGACAGAGGGTCGGACAAAACGGTCCGGGAGGATGGTCCGATTCGCACAAACCATCGGCCTTTCATCCAACCAACGACTTAAACCCCGGAGGCAGTTTGCAGAAAGAACGGTAGTTTTTGCCGGAAAAAAGAAGGTTGTCACGTTTTTTTCGCTATCTTTGTCGTAGGGCCATACCTGACCCGGACATACTGAAAGAAGCGTTATGCTTATCTTGTAGATGAAAACCTGAGAAATTTTCAAATGAGCAAAGATAGCATAGTGGCTCTCACGCTATGGCGTGGGCTGCTGTTGCTACATCTGCTCATTAGGTTTTCTCAGGACCTTCATCTAAGACGTGGCATTTGCGGCACCACGCTTCTTGTTTACAAATGACCGCCGGAGGAGCCGCCAGCGGGACAAAACGACAACACCCATGAAGAAATTTTTATGCGTAGCCATTGCTTTCGTCTGCACTACGGCTTTGCAAGCGCAAGAAACGGAAAAAGACGTCACAGAATTTCTCGGTATCCCGGTCGACGGATACAAGCCCGCCATGATTGAAAAGCTGAAAGCCAAAGGATTTCGCTATATACCTAATGAAGATTTGCTGGAAGGAGAATTCAATGGAACCGAGGTATATGTCGGTGTTGCTACAAACAACAACAAGGTCTATCGAATTGGATTAATAGATAAAAATAACCAAAACAAGACTGATATCAGAATCCGATTTAATTTGCTTTGTCGGCAATTCGAAAACAATCCGAGATATACATCTTTGAGTGAAGACCAAACTATACCTGAAGATGAAGATTTCGCCTTTGAGATGGCCTTCCGCAATAAACGCTATGAAGCCATATTTTACCAGAATCTTCTGACTGATTCACTATCGCTCGCCAGAAGAGCCCAGTTTATCACAAAAAAAGTTCAATCAGATCTATTACATAAATACACTCAAGAACAGATAGATAACCCGTCAGAAGAAATTCAATCAGAAATTTTCAACTTAACGGCAGAATATACGGCAGACATGCTGACCAAGAAATCTGTTTGGTTTATGATTTTAGAACATGCCAGGGAATATTACATTTGCATGTTCTACGATAACGAGTACAATAAAGCCAACGGAGAGGATCTCTAACGCTCTATCAACAACAGACGACGTGCCGCCATATTTTTAACGAACCAACTGACAATCCGCTCCGCCATTCGACAAGATTAACGGAAGTCGATGAACTCGTACCCCTCGAAGCGGCTCCGCTCGAAGCGGGCAAGCGGTCCCGCCAGCGGCGCGACACGCCGCACCACAACCCGGATGCGTTCGCCGTCATAGTCGTAATCGAGCTGCTCGGGACGCATCGTGGCGGTCGAGACCGTCACGGCGACCGTTCCGGCCGAGGCACCGCTGCCCTCCACCGGAGTCAGCCGGACCACGGCCTTGCCTCCCGTTTCGGAGAGGAGTTCGGCGCGGTAATCATCGCCCAGAAAATCGAACGCCCGCACGGGGTTGTTCAGGATGTTGCGGCTCGTGGAGTCGACTCCGGCAATCGTCACCTCACGCCGGTCGTTGTCGACCTCGTAGCGAACCTTTTCGTCGCCGTAGACCTCGGCATCGCCCAGCGAGAGGGCATACCCGGCCCCCTGCACGGCATAACTGCCTTCGGCACGGTAGTCGCCCGCCTCGATCACAAAGTCGACCTCATACCCCTTCATGGCACGGAATCCGGCCGCCAATCCTTCGAGAATCTCGGCGGCGCGTCCGGCCGCCGACACCGTCCCGACACCGGCAGCCATGGCCAGCAACAACAACCAGCGTTTCATATTTTACACGTTTGATTTATCCTTTAAACGATTTCCGCCCGGGTTTGATTGCCTGACTCCCCGCTTTTTCGGACTTATCCTTTTGAACCCCGCCATCCCGGCATACCCGATACTCCCGGCACTCACGGTTCCAACGCCGCACACTCCCGCTCCACTGCACACGGTTCCAACGCCGCACACAACTCCACACCAGACACAGTTCCACCACCAGAGGCTCCCGGCCCCGGCTGCCGACCCTTACGAGACGCCCAGATCCTGCAGTTTGGCTTCGAGCGAAGGCAGGTCGTAGAAGAGAATATCGCGGGGTTTGGCACCCTGCTGACGGCCGACGATACCGGCTCGCTCGAGCTGCATCATGATACGGCCCGCGCGATTGAATCCCACCTCGTAGTTGCGCTGAATCATCGACGTGGAGATCTGGCCGCTCGAGACGGCATCACGGGCAATCTCGGCAAAGAGCGAATCGTACTTCACCGGAGCCGACGACTCTTCGCTGCCCATCTGGCCGCCGCCGTCGCTGTCGGGCGTATAGTCGGGCAGCGCATAGGCCTCCGTATAACCCTGCTGTTTCGAGATGTAGTCGACGATGCGCTCGACCTCCTTGGTTTCGACCAGCGCACACTGGATACGGGTCAATTCGCCATCCTTCGAGATGAGCATGTCGCCGCGGCCGATCAGCTGGTCGGCACCCGGACGGTCGATGATCGTCCGCGAGTCGATCATCTGCATCACACGGAAGGCGATACGGGCCGGGAAGTTGGCCTTGATCTTACCCGTGATGACGTCGACCGACGGACGCTGCGTGGCGATGATCAGATGAATACCGATGGCACGGGCCTTCTGGGCCAGACGCGTCACGGGCGTTTCGACCTCCTTGGCGGTCATGATCAGGTCGGCGAACTCGTCGATCACCACCACGATATAGGGCATGTAGCGGTGGCCGTGCATCGGGTTCAGCCGCCGGGCCACGAACTTGGCGTTGTATTCGGCGATGTTGCGCACCTCGGCCTTCTTGCAGAGTTCCAGACGCATGTCCATCTCCGAGCAGAGGGCGTTCAACGTGTAGACGGCCTTCTTGGGGTCGGTGACGATGGCCTCGTCCTCGGACTGCATCTTGGCCAGGAAGTGGCGTTCGATCTTGGCGTAGAGCGAGAATTCGACCATCTTGGGGTCGATCATCACGAACTTCAGCTGCGCGGGGTGCTTGCGGTAGAGCAGCGAGGTGATGATGGCGTTCAGCCCCACGGACTTGCCCTGGCCCGTGGCACCGGCCACCAGCAGGTGGGGCATCTTCGTCAGGTCGAAGACGTAGTTTTCGTTCTGGATCGTGCGGCCGATGACCACCGGCAGTTCGGCCTTCGACTCCTGGAAGCGCAGCGAACGGATGGCCGAATACATCGAAACGATCTGCTTGTGGCGGTTCGGGACCTCGATACCGATCGTACCGCGACCCGGGATCGGGGCGATGATGCGAATGCCCGATTCGGCCTTCAGACTCTGGGCGATATCGTTCTGCAACCCCTGGATCTTCGAGATCTTGACCCCCTGGGCCTGGACGATCTCATAGAGCGTGACCGTAGGGCCGACCGTCGCCTTGATACGCTGGATCGGGATGCCGAAATACTTGAGCGTCTCCTCGATGCGGGTCTTGTTTTCGTAGATCTCCTCGTCGGAGACCCCTTCATCCGAAATGTAGTCCTCCAGCAGCGTCACGGGCGGCTTGTGGTAGTTCATGAGATCCTTCAGCGGGTCGTAGCTCTCCGTGGGGATCGACTTTTCGTCGACGAGTTTGGCCTCGCGGGACTCCACCGTCACCACAACCCCCTCCTTGGCGCCTTCCGCCGCCGAGACTCCGGCCGCGGCCGTCACTCCACCGGCCACCCGCGCATCGGATGCCGGCAGACCGGTCTCCGTCCCGGTCCGAACCGCCTCCTCCGGCGCCACGTCCGTCGCTGCGGCGGGCATGCGCTCCGACAGGGGTGTCTGTACCGCTTCGCCCGACGTTCCGGGATGCTGCTCCGGGGCCGACCCGGCAGCCGGCTCGATCGTCCGCTCGACGAACGGTTCGTCGGATGCCGCCTCCGTTTCGGGGCTCTCCTCCCCGACCGTAATCTCGATAAACGGATCGTCGCCCGCACCGCCTGCACCGACCGAGGCCGTACGCCGCGGCTGGGGACGCTCCAACTCGATCAATCCGCCGCGACCCATCACCACACGCCCCTCGGGACGGGAGAGATCCACCTCCGTGAACTCGTCATCCTCGTCCGTCATGACGGCAGGCTCGATCGGGCGTCCGTCGGGAGTCAGCTCCACAAAGGGGCTCTCCTCCTCACCGGATTGCCGCTGCACCCCGCTTCGCGGAGCCGGCACGGGCTGTTCCGTCGCTCCAGGCCGGGGCTGCACATACGACGTCCGCACCGATTCCGACTGCGCCCCGAAGGCTCCGGAATCCCGCACGTCGCGCGTACCTTCGGCCCGTACATCGTTCTGCAACGCCGAGGCCCCTCCCATACGCTCCGCCACGGCTTCGCGTCCGGTCGCAACGCCCCGTCCGGTTTCGCGGTCCACGGTCCGGTCGTTCTCCATCGCGGCTGCACGCCCGGTCTGAGCCTCGCGTCCGGACTCGGTTCTCCGGGTCTCCCCGCGACGCGTCTCCGGGCCTCGCCCCGCGGCTGCCGCAGCAGGAACCGCCGATTCCGACGCCTCACCCGGCACATCCCCGGACTCTTCGTCGAACGCCGTATCGGCCTCCGCCGCATGGGCATGTACGACCTTGCTGCGGACCGTATCGACGATCTTTTCACTCTGGCCGACGAGGACGTTCCCGGCCCGGTTGACCTTGTTGATGAAATTGCGGTTGATGAAGACCCCGGTGAGAATCCAGCCGCCGATCAGGACAATCAGCGTTCCGAGCGAGCCGATGGCGCCGGGCAGCACTCCGATGGCAGCCGTCTGGCCGACCGCATGACGGCTGGCCAGCAGATTGCCGAATGCGCCGCCCCACCCGGTGCTCGAGCAGAGGCTCCAGCGGGCATCGAAGAGATAGCCCAGCGAGAGCGATCCGAGAATCATGATGAAGCAGAGCGAGAGGATCGACTGGTTGATCCGCAGGGGTTTCTGACGGATGATCCGCACCCCCAGGAGAATCAGCATCACGGGAATCAGGATACCGAAGACGCCGAACGAATTGTCCACCAGCAAACGTCCGAGCCGGGCGCCGAGAGGGCCGCAGGGATTTTCGACCTCCGCACCGACCCATTCGCGCTCCTCGGTCGACTTCTGGAGCACGCTCTGATCGTCGGCCCAACTGAAAAAGGAGAAAAAGACCGCCGCCGCGACAAAGATGCCCACGCACAGCAACAACAGACCCGCAATCCAGCGGGCGCTGTCGCGATTCGAGCGCTGAACGTTCTGCCGAGCGTTGGAAGAGGTATTTCGGGATGCCATTGCCGTTGAATTCTTACACCTGAAAGATCGAGCGAAGTTACGAATTTTTTCCGAGATTCCGGGCCTCGCGCGGGTGAAAAGGGACAAAAAGGGACAAAAAAGAGCGGAAGCCGATCTTCGGGCCGCAGGCTGAAACGGCCAAACGCGGCCCGGCGGTTTCAGGCGCCCCGTTCCAATGCGCCCGAACTACAAGGATTCCAGTGCCTTGCGTTCGAGACGTCGGCGATAGGCCTCGTCGGCGAACGTACGGAACTCAAACGTCGGACGGTGCATCCGCGAAGCCCTCAGACCGTTTTCGTCAAGCAGTTGCTCAACCCGCCGCGCCACGGCCGGCGACGGATCGACGATCGTCACCCCGCGCCCGGCGACCACCCGCTTCAACACGGGCAGCAGGAAGGGATAGTGCGTACATCCGAGCACAATCTGGTCGGCGCCCCGCTCCAGCATCGGCTCCACGGCGGCCCGCACGCAGGTCTCGGCCTCGGGCGTCGATTCCCGGTCCGACTCGACCAGTTCGACAAAGCCGCGCCCCGGAACCGTCAGCATCTCAATGCCTTCGCCATACCGGGCCGCCGTATGGCGGAACAGCTCGCCGTCGAGACTCCGCTCCGTGGCCAGCACACCCACCACCCGGCTGCGCGTGGCCAGACAGGCGGGTTTCACCGCAGGCTCCATGCCGACAATCGGCACTCCGGCATACTTCGCCCGCAGAGAGTCGATCGCCGCGGCCGTCGCCGTATTGCAGGCCACCACCACCAGTTTGCACCCTTCATCGTGCACGAGCCGTCCGACCGCCTCGTCAGCCAGCGCGCGGATCTCCTCTCCGGGACGCGAACCGTAGGGACAATTCTTGCCGTCGCCCAGATAGACCAGCGATTCGGCAGGCAGCAACCGCCGGATCTCGCGCCAGACGGTCAGCCCGCCCAGCCCCGAATCATAAACACCTATGGGAGAATCGTTCACTTTGTTTCGTTGTTTACTCTTGCCCGGATGCCACGTCGGGTTCCGCGCCTCCGGCCCCGTACTTCCCGTTACGCCTCCGGCCCCGTACTTCCCGTTACGTCTCCGGCCCCGTGCTTCCCGTTAGCCTCCGGCCCTGTGCTTCCCGTTATGCCTCCGGCCCCGTGCTTCCCGTTACACCTCCGGCCCCGTGCTTCCCGTTACACCTCCGGCCCCGTGCTTTCCCCCCCCCGTTAGCCTCCGGCCCGGAGCACCCGTCATTTTTCCGGTTCCGCCCCGTCGCCGAGGATGCGGGCCACAATCTCATCGTCCGACAAGCGGTCGCACTCGATCGCCAGCGTCGCCCGTCCGTAGAAGGGGTCGCGTTCGGCCATGTCCCGCGTCATGAAGGCTACGAGCTCCTCATCATTGAGCCCCTGCAGCCGCGGACGTTTGCGCCGTCCGTAGGGGCTCAGCCGCCCGGCGATATTCTCCGCCGAACGCCGCAGATAGATCGTCCGCCCGGCAGCATTCATACGCTCCATGTTGTCGCGCCACACCGGAAGACCGCCGCCCGTGGAGACAACGGCCGATTCATTCCCGGCAATGGCCTCTTCGAGCACCGCACGCTCCACCTCGCGGAAATGCGCCTCGCCCTCGTAACGGAAGAGATCCGAAACCGAAGCCCCTTCACGGGTCTCGATCAGCGTATCCGTATCGAGAAACGGGACCCCCAGGCGCCGGGCCAGCCGACGCCCCAGGGTGCTCTTGCCGCAACCCATGTACCCAACCAGAAACAGCAGCCCCATCGTTCGTTTTTTTGTCAGAAAAGATTCAACTGTTCGGGGTCGATCATCTGGTCGGCATCGCCCTTGGGCCGTTCGATCTCAAACTCCACCCCGCCGGCATTCGAGCCCGAAGGCGGAAGCCCTGCATCCGACAGCGTCGGCACCGGTTTTTCCCCACCGGAAGCTCCGTCGGATGATTTTCCGGACTTTGGATCAGCCGTTTGAACGTCGTTATCTGAAGTATCCGTCAAGTGATCGCCGTCAATCGCCTCATCGTCCGAAGGTTCCGGCCCGGGAGTCAGCTCCGGTTCGATCATCCGCAGTGTATCCACCTCGTAAGTGGTCAACCGCTTGCCCTTGGCGCGATGGCTCTTCACGCCGACAAATTCGTCGACGTCGATCAGATCGGCCGGCCGCGAGGCGTGCGCCCCCCTGTAGGTGATCTCCAGTTTGGCCCCCGCCCGCTCGGTCACACAGACAAAGCGGTCCTCCGGATCGAGGAACTCCTGCATCTTGTCCGACAACTCGGCCGTGAAACGTTTCAGATAGTAGTATTGCTGCTCCTGATCGTAGTAGCAGAGGCTGTAGACCCGGTGGGCCGAATAGCGGCCCACATAGGTCGTATCGTCGGGGAAGTGCTGTCCGAGGTCGTAGCCCGTAATGTAATACTGGTTCTTGGCCGTCCAGACGATCAGTTTGTCGTCGCCCTTGAACTCGCCCAGCAGGCGGCCCCGGCCGTCGGCATTCAACCTCCGCACATCCTCGTCGTACCAAATATCCTGACCGCCCAGCGTCGAGGTGCCCCGCTCCTTGAGGACGATCTTGTGGATGCCGTAACGCGAGAAGAGGTTGCCCTGGCTCTGGCGGCCCTTGATCGCAAGCGTCGAGAAATCCAGGTCGACAATCACCTTCTTCAGACGCGGACGCGGCTTGAAGTAAACCTTCAGCACCTCGGCCTCACCGTTCGGATTGACAGACATATAGAGAATCTCACTCTTCGGCGTTCCCTTCGTGATGTTGTACTCCTTGTCGCGCGTGATGCCCTTGATGGCGCAGCGCTTCATCATGATCGGTCCGTTCTTGCCGTCGCGGTAGAGGACGTTGTAGATCGTCCGCTCGTCGTTGCGCTTGAAGATGCCGATGTAGTAGATCCCCTTGTCGAAGAAGGCCTTCTCGCTCACCTTCGTGATGATGTAGCGTCCGTCCTTCGTGAAGACGATCACGTCGTCGATATCCGAGCAATCGCACACGAACTCCGCATCCTTCATCGTCTTGCCGATGCCGAAGAAGCCCTCCGCCCGGTCGACGTAAAGTTTGGCGTTCGTCACGGCCACCTTCGTCGCCTCGATCGAGTCGAATTCGCGCAGCTCCGTGCGCCGTTCGCGCCCCTTGCCGTACTTGTCGCGGATCCGCTCGTACCACGCCACCGCATAGTCGGTCAGATGGTCGAGGTTGTATTGCGTCGTCTTGATATCCTCCTCGATCTGGCGGATCTCGTTGTCGGCCTTCTCCGAATCGTAGCGCGAAATGCGGATAAATTTCAGTTCCGTCAGGCGCTGCACGTCTTCAAGCGTCACTTCACGTCGCAGCTGTTTCTTGAAGGGTTCCAGCCCCTTATCCACGGCCGCATAAGCCTCTTCGCGAGTCTTGCACCCCTCGATCAGCTGGTAGAGCCTGTTCTCGATGAAGATCCGCTCGAGCGACGCCGCATGCCACGCCTCGTTCAGTTCGCCGAGGCGGATCTGAAGCTCCTGTCCCAGCAGCGCGCGCGTATGGTCGGCCGAGCGGCGAAGGATCTCCGACACGCCCAGAAAGTGCGGTTTGTCGTCCCAGATGACGCAGGCGTTCGGCGCAATCGAGACCTCACAGTCCGTAAAGGCGTAGAGGGCGTCGATCGTCTTGTCCGACGACTCGTCCGGCGCCACCTGGATGATGATCTCCACCTTGTCGGCCGTATTGTCGTCCACCTTGCGGATCTTGATTTTCCCCTTGTCGTTGGCCTTGATGATCGACTCCTTGATCGACTCGGTGGTCGTCGTGTAGGGGATTTCGGTGATGGCCAGCGTCCGCTTGTCGATCTTCGAGATCTTCGCTCGCACCTTCACCGTACCGCCCCGCAGACCGTCGTTATAGCGGCTGACGTCGGCCATGCCGCCGGTCGGAAAGTCCGGGTAAAGCTGAAACTCTCGACCCTGAAGATGGGCGATCGCAGCGTTGATCAGTTCGTTGAAATTGTGCGGCAGGATCTTCGACGCCAGACCCACGGCAATACCGTCCGAACCCTGCGCCAGCAGCAGCGGGAACTTCACCGGAAGCGTCACCGGCTCCTCCTTGCGGCCGTCGTACGAGAGCATCCACTCCGTGGTCTTCTTGTTGAAGACCACATCCAGCGCGAATTTCGACAGCCGCGCCTCGATGTATCGGCCCGCGGCCGCCTCGTCGCCCGTGAGGATGTTGCCCCAGTTACCCTGGCAGTCGATCAACAGATCCTTCTGTCCCAGCTGCACCAGCGCATCCTTGATCGAGGCGTCGCCGTGCGGGTGGTACTGCATGGTCTGGCCCACGAGGTTGGCCACCTTGTTGTAACGGCCGTCGTCGACCACCTTCATGGCGTGAAGAATGCGTCGCTGAACGGGTTTCAGGCCATCCTCGACGTGTGGTACGGCACGCTCCAGAATCACGTACGAGGCGTAATCCAAAAACCAGTTCTTGTACATGCCCGTCAGTTTGCGCACGTCACCCTCGTCGTGTGTCAGGCGGTCGAACTTTCCCGAGCGCCGCACTCCGCCGCCCGACGCTCCGTTCGCGGCGGAATCTCCGGCAGCCGTTGCGCCTTCGGCCCCCTCGGCCCCTTCAGCCCCCTCGGCCTCCTCGTCTGCACCGTAGTCCGATTCGGGCGTCGAGGCATCCTCGTCGAAGGCCTCCTCCGGAAGCAGCGTCTCGTCGTCTCTATGTTTGTCTCTTGCCATAATTCGTCAGTTGATTTTCAGATCCTGCTCCACGAGGTCCTCCTCGATACGCAGATTGTCGATGATGAAGCCCTGCCGCTCGTAGGTGTTCTTGCCCATGTAGAACTCCAGCAGGTCGTGGATCGGGTCGTCCTTCGTGATGCGCACCATGTCCAGGCGCATGTTCTCGCCGATGAACTCCCGGAACTCGTCGGGCGAAATCTCGCCAAGACCTTTGAAGCGCGTGATCTCGGCACTCGTACCCAGTTTCGCAATCGCACGCAGCCGCTCCTCCTCCGAATAGCAGTAGATCGTCTCCTTCTTGTTGCGCACGCGGAACAGCGGCGTCTGCAGCACGAAGAGGTGCCCCTGACGGATCACGTCGGGGAAGAACTGCAGGAAGAAGGTCATCATCAGCAGCCGGATGTGCATGCCGTCGACATCGGCATCCGTCGCGATCACCACCTTGTTGTAGCGCAGGTTGTCCATGTCCTCCTCGATATTCAGCGCCGCCTGCAGCAGGTTGAACTCCTCGTTCTCGTAGACCACCTTCTTCGTCAGCCCGAAGCAGTTGAGCGGCTTGCCGCGCAGCGAGAAGACCGCCTGCGTACGCACGTCGCGGCTCTTGGTGATCGAACCCGACGCCGAATTGCCCTCCGTGATGAAGATCATCGACTGCTCGGCCAGTTCGTTCTTGTCCGTGCGGTGGATCTTGCAATCGCGCAGCTTGCGGTTGTTGAGCGACACCTTCTTGGCCGTTTCACGCGCCTTCTTCTGTACGCCCGAGATCGCCTTGCGCTCCTTTTCGTTCTCGACGATCTTCCGCTGCAGGATCTGAGCCGTCTCGGGGTGTTTGTGCAGGTAATCGTCGAGGTGTTTGCCCAAAAACTCCATCACGAAGTTGCGGATCGTCGGGCCCGACTTCGACATCTCCTTCGAACCGAGTTTCGTCTTGGTCTGCGACTCGAAGATCGGGCTCGAAACCCGGATCGAAATGGCCCCGATGAACGACGTGCGGATGTCCGACTGGTCGTAGTCCTTGTGGTAGAACTCGCGGACGGTCTTGGCAAAGGCCTCGCGGAAGGCCGCCTGGTGCGTGCCGCCCTGCGTCGTGTACTGTCCGTTAACGAACGAGTAGCAGCTCTCGCCGTAGCCCGTGCCGTGGGTGATGGCCACCTCGATGTCCTCGCCCAAAAGGTGAATCGGCGGATAGAGCGGCTCCTCGGACATGTTCTCGTTCAGCAGGTCGAGCAGTCCGTTCTTCGAGGCGTACGACTTGCCGTTCAGGCGGATCGTCAGCCCCCGGTTCAGGTACGTATAGTTGCGCACCAGCTGCTCGACATACTCCAGATTGTAGCTGTAGGGGCCGAAGACCTCCTCGTCGACCCGGAAACGGATCTCCGTGCCGTTCTTCTCCGTGAGGCCGCTCTCCCAGCGGTCGCTCTGTTCGAGGCCCTTCTCGAAATAGACCGTATGGGCCTCGCCGTCGCGCACCGACCGCGCCCAGAACTGGCTCGAAAGGTAGTTCACCGCCTTGACGCCCACACCGTTCAGACCCACGGTCTTCTTGAAAGCCGCGCCCTCCTCGTCATCGTCGTACTTGCCGCCCGTATTCATCACGCTCACCGCCGCCGAGAGCGACTTGAGCGGAATGCCGCGCCCGTAGTCGCGCACCGTCACCAGACCGTCCGCAACCGTGATGTCGATCTGGTGGCCGAAACCGTTCATGTACTCGTCGATCGAGTTGTCGGTCACCTCCTTGATCAACACGTAGATACCGTCGTCGGGCTGCGTGCCGTCGCCCAGCTTGCCGATATACATGCCCGGACGCAGCCGCACGTGCTCACGCGGGGTGAGCGTCCGGATCGCGTCGTCGCCGTAGTTGTTCTGATTCGTATTGAGTAAATCTGCCATAGTCTATCGTTTTTGCCGGATCTCGGCCAGCGCCGCGCACATCGAGTCGTGGACCTCCTCCATCAGTTCGTGCGGGTCCGTCGCCGCCACGCGCTCCGCCGGAATCGGCGGCAGAACCCGGATCGTGATCCGGTTGCCCCAGTTGAAGAGCAGATTCCGGCGGACCAGCGTCCGCGTGCCGTCCATCACCACCGGCAGGATATCGACCCCGGCCTCACGCGCCAGCGTGAAGGCCCCCGGCTTGAAACGGTGGATCTCCCCGTCCTTCGAGCGCGTCCCCTCGGGGAAGATCGCAATCGACGCCCCGCGCGAGATCCACTCCTTGCCCTGGTGGATCATCTGCTCCAGCGCCGCGGTCGCACGTCCCCGGTTGATGCAGATGTCGCCGTGAAGCACGAGGTACTGCCCGAAGAAGGGAACCTTGAAGACCTCGCGCTTCGATACCCACCGGAAATTGAGCGGCAGGTAGTACAGCGTCGGAATGTCGATCACCGTGTTGTGGTTGATGACGATCACGTACTGCTTCCGCCGGTCGATCAGCTCACGGCCCTCGACCCGCTGGCGCCAGCGCAACGGGATGAAGAAAAAGATCCGCACCAGAATGCGCGACAGTTCGTGGACCACCCGACGACCCCGGTCGAACGGGTAGCAAACGACCAGCGCTACGGCCGACAGAATCATGAACACGGTGCACAGCAACACCAGAAATACGTAGTACAATGCGCTCAACATAAGGCTCTTGATTTCCGTTCGGGAGGGCCGCAGAAAAGCGCCCGCAACCCTATCAATCTGCAAATTTAGTGATTATTTCCCGGCTTTCCTACCCTACCGCCGATCGTTTTTTCAACATTTTTTCCCGGGCCTTCCCCTTTTTATATATGTATCCACTTTTTTCAAAAAAAATTAGTACTATGCATTGCAAAGTATAAATATTTTTACATATCTTTGTGGTGTAAACAAATCGGCCTCGTGCCAAAAACCCGATACTTCCCATGAAAAAGTGGATCATTTGGATCGTGATGATCATCTGCGCCATTGAGGCTTCGGCCGCCAGACTCTGCCCGGCTCACGGGCGCGTCGTCAATGAACAGGGCAAAGCCATCGAATATGCAACGGTCGTCCTCCTCAGGGAGGGACGCCAGGTGGCCGGCATGGCTACCGATGCCGACGGACAATTCCAACTGGAGGCCGCTCCCGGCCAATACGACCTCCAGATTCAATACCTCGGTTGCGAACCCCTCAAGCAGTTGATCCGCGTCGAAGAGAACAACGATCTGGGCGACTTTGTCCTCCGCAGCTCCCCGACCCAAATCGAGGGGGTTGTCGTCTCGGCCCGGCTCGTCCGGCGCGAGGCCGACCGTTTCGTCGTCGACGTGGCAAACGCCCCTGCAGCCATCGGAAAGGACGGCATCGATCTGCTCGAACAGGCCCCGGGCGTCTGGATCGACGGCGAGAAGATCTCCATCAACGGCAAAAGCGGCTCGAAGGTCTACATCAACGACCGCGAACTGAAGATGGACAACACGCAGCTGCTCACCTATCTGCGCTCGCTGCGCGCCGAGGAGATTCAGAAAATCGAGGTCATACCCGTCACCGGAGCCGACTACGACGCCGATTCCGCCTCCGGCGTCATCCGCATCACCCTCAAAAAACGCCGCGAAAACGGCCTGAACGGATCCGTCGCCTTCAACACCTCGCAAAGCCGATACATCCACACCTACGACCCCTCGGCCAACATCAACCTCCACTCCGGAAAGGTCGACTTCTACTCCTCCATCTGGGGATCGCTGGGTAACCAGAGGTTGATATCCCGCGAAAACACCCGCTACAACGCCTCGGGAAAGAACCTCCAGGCAATATCCAACGCACGGCACAACCAACGCAACTACGGCATCAATGCCGGCAGCCTCTTCGAAATCAACCCGAAGAACAGCCTCGGCGCCGAATTGTCCGTCTGGCACAACGGTTCGTGGGGGCCCACCTCCACCTCGACCGACCTCATGGATCAGCAGGCCACGGTCAACACCCGCAGCCGGTTCGACAACCACGACCGCGGAAACAACTACACGGCCACGTTCAACTACATCCTCAAACTCGACACCCTCGGCTCAACCCTCAAGCTGCTGGCCGACTACACCCGCCGGGATGCCGACTCGGGCAACGACAATTCAAGCCGCATCACCTCAGGTCCCTCCGTCGTCGACTCTCTCTACCGGGATGCCGCCACAAGCCAATACGACATCATGACCGCCTCTCTGGCCCTCGAAAAGAACTTCTCTCCCCGCTGGACACTGAAGGCCGGAGCCAAGTACACCTTCAACGACATGCGCAACGACGCCCTCTACGAATACCGCAAAGCCGACGCCTGGCTGCGAAACAACGGGCAGAGCTATACGGTCAACTACACCGAAAACATCGCCGCGCTCTATGCAACCGCTTCGGCCCGGCTCGGACGCTGGAGCCTCGTGGCCGGTCTGCGCGGCGAGTACACCCACACCCACGGCAAAAGCGGCGGCCTGCGCCAAAACTACTTCTCGCTCTTCCCCAATGCCAACATCTCCTATACGCTGGCACCGGAAAAGGGCCACTCGCTCATCCTGCAGTATGCCCGCACGATCCAGCGCCCGAACTTCTGGTGCCTCAACCCGCAACGCTCGCAACTCTCCGACTACACCTATCAGAGCGGAAACCCGTCACTCGATCCCGCCTTCCAGCACGACGTGAATCTCACCCTCGTGCTGGCCAACAAATACTCACTCACGGGAGGCGTGCAGATCATTGACGGTGAGATTCTGCAAACGATGCTCTCCGACCCCCAGAACCCCGACATGCTCCACATCAACTGGGTCAACTTCGACGCCACGACCAGCTACTACGCAACGGTCAACCTCCCCTTCCAACCCGCCAAGTGGTGGCAGATGAACCTCAATGGCGTCTACATGCGCCGCGGCCAGCGCATCGAACAGCACGGTGAGCAGCACTTCTGCAACTGGGTCTTTGCCAATGTCTCGAACACCTTTTCGCTGCCCGCCCGGTTTTACATCGACTGCGCCTACTTCTACCAGGGGCGAATCGACCTGGGGACCGTCTGGGTCCTGCCCAGCCACTCGCTGCAGGCCGGCATCAAGAAGCGTCTCGGCGAGCAGTTCCTCCTCTCGCTTTCGGTGCGCGGCATCCTCGACCAGGACCAGCGGATCGGGGCCAGCGGCGACAACGAGGACTTTGTCCGCATGATGCACATCAGTCAGGCGTGGGGCAAGATTCAGTTCCGATTCGGCGTGACGTGGAATTTCCAGAGCGGAAAGGCCTTCCGAAAACGGGCCGTCGAGGCGGCATCCGCCGAGGACCGGGAGCGGCTCTCGAAAGGGTCCGGGACTGGATTCTGACCCCAAACGAAAACGGCTCGGCAAAGGGCTCCGGGAGGGGGGGGGAGAGAGAGAGAAGAGAAGCGGGGATTTCAGACGGATCCATGCCGGTGGTGGCGAGGGTGCGGCAGCGGAAGGCGCCGCGCCCAGCGGTGGGCCCACCGCGGCAGGTGAGGCCGGCGCATCCAGTGGGCCAGATGGGTCACCGCGTTGGGGACCGGAAGCGACTGTCCGGCGATGATCAGCGTCACGGCCACCAGAATCAGCACCACCCCCACGCCGATCCGCAGCGTAAAGGCCTCCCCGAAGACCACAACCCCGAAAAACAGCGCCGTGACCGGTTCCAGCGCCCCGAGGATCGCGGTCGGTGTCGAACCGATGCGGCGGATCGCCCCGGCCATCGTCACCAGCGAAATAATCGTCGGAAAAAGCGCCAGCGATATGGCATTCACCCACAGCAGCAACGTGGGGATGGCCTGCAGGTCGGCGCATCCGCGAAGCCGGACCACGTAGACCAGCGACCCGAATACCAGACAGTAGAAGGTGAGCTTCTCGGTCGGCAGATTCCGCAGCGACGAGCGGTTGATCGCCACGATATAGATCGCATAGGAGAGCGCCGAAAGGAAGACCAGCAGGACACCCGTCAAGTTGAGCGTCGTACCGTCACCGCCCTTGTAGAGCAGCGAGATGCCCGTGCAGGCCAGCACGATCGACAGCACCGTGGAGACGGTGACCCGCTCGTGAAACCCCACGGCCATGATGACGGCCACCATCACCGGATAGACAAACAGAATGGTCGAGGCAATGCCCGCATCCATCAGGTTGTAGCTCTCGAAGAGCAGCAGCGACGAGGCCGAAAAAAGGAGGCCCATCACCGCCAGCGGCACAATGTCGCGCCGGTTCAGAGCAAACGACTGCCGCCGGAAGAGCATCAGCGCACCCAGCATCACGACCGCCAGCACATACCGATAGAACAGAACCGAATCGGCCCCCATCCCTGCACCGTAGAGTGGCAGCGCAAAGAGCGGATTCAGGCCGTAGCTGGCGGCGGCTATCGCTCCCAGCACATAGCCGCGCGTACGTTCGCTGAGCATCTCAGAACTTCACCTCGGGGACCGTTTCGCTCCCCTCCGAAGCCTCGAAATAGGGCTTGCGCTCGAATCCGAACATCCCGGCAACGAGATTCGTCGGAAAACGCCGAACCGTCCGGTTATAGCTCTCGGCCGCCTGGTTGAAATCCTGGCGCGCTACCGAGATCCGGTTTTCCGTCCCCTCGAGCTGCGCCTGAAGCTCCAGAAAATTCTGGTTTGCCTTCAGGTCCGGGTAGTTCTCCGCAACGGCGATCAGACGGCCCAGGGCCGAACGGACCCCAGCCTGCGCCTGCTGGAACTCGGCCAGCCGTTCGGGCGTCAGGTCGTCGGCCGAAAGGTTGATCGACGTGGCCCGCGTCCGCGCTTCGGTCACCTCCGAGAGCGTCTGCTGCTCGTGCGCCGCGTACCCCTTGACCGTATTGACCAGGTTCGGAATCAGATCCGCACGGCGCTGGTACTGCGTCTCCACGTTCGACCACGCACTCCGTACCCGCTCCTCCTTGTTTACCAGCCCGTTGTAGGAGCTGTAAAGGAAGAGGACCACAACGGCGACTACGCCGATCCAAATCCATTTTTTCATTGTTCCCGTTTGTTTACTTATTTATTATTATTCCTGTTTTCCCGTTTTCATGCGGCTTCTGCAGGCCCGGATTATCAGGGCTCCGGCTTGAGAGGGTCGCTCCGGCGTGAGAGGGTCGCTCCGCCCGGTGTCACCCGCAAGGTGCAGGCCAGACCCCGGCATCATCCGCAGACCGTCCCCGGCCCGAGAGACAAATCCTGGCCGGCGTCACCAGCTCGAACCGGCTCCGCCGCCACCGAACGAACCACCGCCAAAGCCGCCACCGAACGAGCCCCGGCCGCCGCCGAAGCCCCCCAGTCCGCCGCCGATGAACACTCCGCCACCCGGACCTCCGAAATGATCATCGCCGTAGGAGCGGAACCGACGACGGAACCGATGTCCGCAATGCCGGCACTCATACTCGCACTCCTCGACCCGATAGGCCGGTGTCACCTCCAGCGTCTGCTCCGACACCTGGCGCAGCGCACGGTGTCCGCAATTCGGGCACGGGGTGCGCATCCGTTGCCGGCCCAGCCACACCAGCAGCGGAAGGCCCACGAAAACACCTCCGATCAGCGCCAGAATCGCCCACCACGGAAGCTCTCCGTCGGACGCCTCGCTCAAATCCGGATCGCCCCCTTCAAGCACCCGGGCCGCAGCCTCCACACCGCTGACCATGCCCGCACTGTAATCCCCCGTACGGAAGAAGGGAATCATGCGCTGCATCTGGATCCGCTTGCAGAGGGCGTCGGGAAGGATGCCCTCCAGTCCGCCTCCCGTCACGAAGCGAATCTCGCGCAGATGCTTCACCAGCAGGATCCCCAGTCCGTTGTTGCTCCGCGAAGAGCCCACGCCCCAACTCCGGAAGAGTTCGATGGCAAACGAAAAGGTATCACCGCCGGCAATGTCGTCAACGACCACAACGGCCACCTGCGCCAGTCCCCGCGTGCGAAGCGACGCGCAGATCGAGTCGATCCGCCGGGTCGCATCCGCCGTCAGGATCCCGTCGGGGTCCGACACGTAGCGCCGTGCATCGAGCCGCTGCACGTTCGGAATCTCCCCGGGACGGTACGTTCGAGCCTGCGCAGCGGTCAAACTCAGCAGTCCGAGCATCAGTATCACTATGATTCGTCGCATCGTCATATCTCAAGCGCAAAGATAACGAAATATTCTCCCCGTGCAATCCCGGATCGGCCTTGAAGCCGTCCCGACCGCAAAAAAAACGGCCCGCATCCCTGCAGGCCGTCCGTTTCCGCGAGCAAAACCGCCGATCAGAAGCGGAAGCTCAGATAGATTCGCATCGACGAGGTCTTCAGCTTGCGCTTCGGCGCCGACATCTGATCCATCACATCCCCCATCGACGGATTGTCCTCCTCGCCGAACGAATCCTCGTCGAAATCCAGCCCGTCAAACGTCAGACCATTGTATTTGGCCGATCCCCAGCGCCATTCGACTCCCAGCGAGATGGCCTTCCACGCCACGGCACAGCCCGCATTGAGCATCGTCACGTAGTGGTGATGAAACGTCTCGTCCATGTAGAGCATCGAATAGGAGGGCGTCACCCGGAAATAGCCGCTCACCTTCAGGTGGTGCACCGGATTGATCGTCACCGACGGTCCGAACTGCATGCCTAATTCCGCCTGATGCATATCCGACGACTCCGTCGTCCCCGACTCCTCGTCGCCATAGTCAATCGACGACTTCGCGTAGTTGATGTCCAGCCACGTCCAGTCCAGCCCGAACTTGATCATCCCCGCAATCGGTTTCTTGTGCAGGTAGTAGGTCTTGCCGTTGCTCAGCGACACGCCGAAGTCACTCGTGATGTCGCCGCCAAAGGTCTTGTCCGTCAGCGTCTGCTTCACATAGCCGATATTGAAATACTTCGCCCGGTCCTTCCAGATCGCCTGATTCAGGTTCTCCTTCTCGAGGGTCGCCACATTCGTCGTCAACTGGTCCACGACCTGCTGCAGCGAATCCAGACGCTGAGCCGTCGCCTCTTTCGTCTGCTCCTGGGCCCGGACCCCCGAAACCGCAAGAGCCAGAATCATCAGAATGTAAAATTTCTTCATGCCTTTGCTGTTTATTGTATGTTTGGTAAATGAATGTTCCGTCTCCGTTCCACCGCCCGGCTCCTCGACTGCAGTCAGGCCACCTCCATGCACACAATTTTGACAAAGATAGATTATTTTTTCCTTCCGGAAAAGTTTTTTCCCCGATCTTTTCTGTTCATCGCGTCAGAATCCGCCAGCTCCACGGCTCCATATCCTCCTCGACCCGACCCCGGAGCTCATAGGCACAGCCCGTCATCGCATCCGTATACATCCCCGCATAGATCCCCGTATAGTAGTCGGCGTGGATCCGGTAGGGCGACAGATTCATCACCGCAATCACCCGATTGCCCGAAACTTCGCGAACCAGAATCATCAGGCAGTCCTCCGCATTGTTGCGGATCTCCAGCAGCTTGCCCCCGCGACCGCCCGACGCCAGCGCCGCATTCGCATGGCGCAACGACGTCAAACGTCGCAAAAACTGCGTATGTTCGTTCTCGTGGTAGCGCTCAGCCGGGATCGGATCCCGGTCGAAAAACGAAAACGAATGGTCGTAACCGATCTCCTGTCCCGTGTAGAGCAGCGGCAGCCCCCGCGGCACGACAAACGTGAAGAGCGTCATCACGGCCCGTGCCGCCCCCAGACGCGCGAACTCCGTACCGTTCCAACTGTTCTCGTCGTGGTTGGTCGTGAAGCTCAGGCGCATGGCCCACTCCGGATAACGGTGCTGATCGGCGTAAAGGTAGTCCCGCAGCGAGGTCACACGGACCCGTTGGGCCGCCACGTCGTTCATCAAATGGTGCATCTCCCACGCATAGCACGCATCGAAGGCCCCCTGTTCGAAGAGGTTCGGCTGCTCGGCCTCGGCCAGCAGAAACAGATCCGGTTTCAAGGCCCGAAGCCGCCGGGCCGTCGCATTCCAGAAGGCAATCGGAACCAGCATCGCCATGTCGCACCGGAAACCGTCGACGCCGTGTTCCCGGATCCAGAACTCCATCGCCGAGGCCTGGTCCTCCCACACGCCCGGCTCCGCATAGTTGAGTTTGGCCGTGTCGCTCCAGTCGCACGGGATGACCGCCGCGCCCGACGAATCCCGCTCGTACCACGACGCCGGGCGTTCGCTCAACCACCGCGCATCCCGCGACGTGTGGTTGGCCACCCAGTCCAGCAGCACCTTCAGTCCCAGCCGGTGCGCCTCCGCAACAAAGGCATCGAAATCGGCCAGCGTCCCCAACTCCGGATTCACCGCACAGTAGTCCCGGATCGAATAGTAGGACCCCAGCGTCCCCTTGCGCGACTCGACTCCGATCGGACAGATCGGCATCAACCACACGGCATCAATACCCAACTCCTTGAGAAACGCCAACTTCGCAGCTGCCGCACGGAGCGTCCCCTCCGGCGTCAACTGACGCACGTTCATCTCATAAATCACCGCCTGATAACTCCATTCCGGATGCAACATGTATCTTACCGCTTTTTCGTTTATGATTCCTGTCCGGATTCGGTCGCAGCAACGCGTGGATGCCTCAAAAAAGAGAGGAGAGTTCTCTCGCAAAACAGAGCCGCTCCCTCCCTAACTCCGCCCGATCGGAACATGCTCCGAATCCGATTTTTTTCGTTTTCGGACACCAAAGATACAATTTTTTCCCGAATCGCCCGCTTCAAATCCTCTTCCAATGTGAAATAGCTCGCTCCGGAAAACAAAAATACCGGATTTTTCACTATCTTTGCAAACCGAGTCACACCAAATATCTATTTTTTTAGAAATGAGCAACCTATACCGTCTCGTCGGATTCGCACTGCTGGGGCTTCTCCTCGCATCGTGCTCCGCCCAGAAACGTGTCTGGTACCTGCAGGATGTCCAACCAGCTACCCCCGAGCAGATCGTGCAGAACGGGGAGATCCGGATCAAACCCCTCGACCGTCTGATCGTCGTCGTAAACAGCAAGGACCCCGAACTCGCCGTACCGTTCAACTCCTCGACGGCCATGAACTCCCTTTCAACCAACGGATCCAGCTCTTCATCGAATATCGAGTCGCTCCAGACCCGAACCGTCGATGAGAACGGATGCATCCTGATGCCCATCATCGGGACCGTCAAGTGCGAGGGCCTCACCCGCAACGAACTCGCCCGGCTGATTGCCGACAAGATCGTCGAGGGCGGCTACATCAACGACCCCTCGGTAAACGTACAGTTCTCCGACATGAAGTTCTCCGTCATCGGAGAGGTCGCCCATCCCGGCAGCTTCGAGATCGACCGCGACCGGATCTCGATCCTCGACGCACTGGCCATGGCCGGCGACATGACCGTTTACGGCATGCGCAACGAAGTCATCGTTGCCCGCGAGGCAGACGGCAAACGGACCATCGAGGTACTCGATCTCACCTCGAAAGATGTCTTCAGCTCCCCGGCCTTCTACCTCCAGCAGAACGACGTCGTATACGTCAAGCCCAACAAGTACAAGGCCCAGTCGGCCGAGATCAGCCAGAACCGAAGCTTCTATCTCTCGCTCGTCAGCACGGCGATCTCCGTCATTACGCTCACCGTCTCCATCATCTCCCTCGCCAAATAAACTCCGATCATGATCGAACAGCAACCGAACAACATACCCCAACAAGCCTTTAACGACGACCAGGCCGGGGCCATCAACCTGCACGACATCATCCGCATGATCCTGATGAACTGGTACTGGTTCGTCCTCTCGGTTCTCGTCTGCCTCGGTGTGGCATACTACTACCTGGCCAAAACCCCGAAAATATACAGCCGGACAGCCACCATCCTCGTCAAGGACTCACGGAAGGGCGGCGCACCCGAGCTCTCGGCCTTCAGCGACCTGGCCAGCTTCCAGACCCAACGCAGCGTCGACAACGAAATCTATATCCTCCAGTCTCGCCGGCTGATGTCTGAAGTCGTCCGACGCCTCAACCTCACCGAAGCGTACTCCATTCACGAACACCTCCGCGACCGGGACCTCTACGGACAGTCACCCATCGACGTGGACTTCATCAACGGCGACGACAACCAGACCCTTTCGATGACCATAACGCCCCGCGGCGAACAGCAGATCGAAATCTCCCAGTTCCAGGACGGCTTCGTCTCCAAACAGGAGAGCCGCTCGGTCGTGACCGCTCAGTACGGTGACACGATCCCCACGCCCATTGGCGAAATCGTCGTCCACAAGACCCTCTACATGAATCCCGAATTCAACGGCGTCCCCATCCGGGTCGGGAAGAGTTCGCTCAAGGCCCTGACCGACGCCTACCGCGGAGCCATCAAGTGCGATGTGGCCAAGCAGGGATCCGTGGTCACCATCTCGATGAGCAACTCCGTCGCCAAACGCGCCGAAGATGTCATCAATACCCTGATCGACGTCTATGAAAAGGACGCCATCGACGACAAACGCCGCGTTTCGGTCACAACGGCCGAATTCATCAAGTCCAGACTCGAGGTCATCGGACGTGAACTCGGCGACGTGGATCGCGACATCGAAAACCTCAAAAAGGACAATCAGATGGTCGACATCGCCTCTGAAGCCACACGCAGCGTCACCGAAAGCTCGCAGTACAAGGCCGAAGGACTCTCGCTCGACAATCAGATCAATGTCGCGCAGTTCATCCGCAGCTATCTGAGCGACCCCTCCAAAGCCGGAGAGTTGATCCCCGCCATGGCCTCGGTCACCAATGCCGCCGTCTCGGCTCAGATCGACGAGTACAACACCGCGATCCTCCAGCGGGAAAAACTCCTCGAAAACAGCTCCGAAAACAGCCCCGTCATCCGCGATCTGGACAACCTGCTCGCCGCGATCCGCCGAACCATCATCGCTTCGCTCGACTCCCACATCTCGACTCTCGAGATCCAGCGCGATGCCATGCGGCGCGAAGAGGAGCTCGCAAACCGGCGCATCTCGACCATGCCCTCCCAGGAGAAGGTCATCCTCGGAATCACCCGTCAGCAGAAGATCAAGGAGGAGCTGTTCCTCTACCTGCTCAACAAACAGGAGGAGAACCAGCTCAACTATGCCGTCGCCGAGAGCAACTCCCGGACCATCGACGCCGCCTACGGCAGCAACGCACCCATATCGCCTCGGCCGATGATGATCCTCGGCATCGCCGTCGTCATCGGTCTGGCCATCCCGTTCGGTCTGCTCTTCCTGTTGAGCATGCTCGACACCACCATTCGCGGCCGCAAGGATATCGAAGACCACCTCAGCGCACCGTTCCTGGGCGACATCCCCTACCACGAGGGTGAAAGCCAGGATGGAGTCGTCGTCCGTGAAACCGGCCGCGACGCCATCTCCGAGGCCTTCCGCATCCTCCGCTCGAACATGTCGTTCATGAGCGTTTCGGCCGGAAACGAAATGAGGTCCATCCTCTTCACCTCGTCGAATCCCCACGCCGGAAAGACGTTCATCGCCATGAACCTCACCATGACGCTCGCCATGGCCGGCAAACGCGTCGTGCTGGTCGATCTCGACCTGCGACGTCATACCCTCTCCACGCTCATGGGACACGGGAAAACCCGAAACGGCGTCACCGGCTATCTCGCCGGATCGATCGCCGATATCGACTCGATCATCAACAAAACCTCCTACCACGAGAATTTCGACGTCGTATATGCCGGGGTTCAACCACCCAATCCCACCGAAATGCTCCTTTCCGAGAAGCTCGACCGGCTGATCGGTGAACTGCGCAGAAAATACGACTATGTCTTCATCGACAGTACTCCCGCCATGTCGGTGGCCGATGCCGTGATCACCGACCGGCTCTCGGATCTCTGCATCTACATCGTCCGCGAAGGCGTCCTCGACCGCCGGCAGCTCCCCGACATCGAGCGACTCTATCGCGAAAAGAAACTCCACAACATGTGCATCGTCCTCAACGGTGCCCGCACCCGCCGTCACGGGTATGGCTACGGGTATGGTTACGGATATGGCTACGGATACGGGTATGGGTATGGGTACGGCGACGACTATCACGACGAAAGCTATCGCAAACGCATCAAGGATTTCCTCCTCTCGCTGACCCGCCGTCACCACAAGGACCACGACCATAAACACAAACACTGATCCGTCCGACCATGGCCATTCATCACGCTGTCATAGCCGTCGATTTCGACGGTACGGTTGTCACCCACGCCTATCCCGAGATCGGTGAAGATGCCGGTGCGGTCCCCGTACTCAAGGAGCTGGTCGAGAACGGCTGCCGGTTGATCCTCTACTCGATGCGGCACGGCAAACTGCTCGATCAGGCCGTGGCCTGGTTCCGCGAAAAGGGAATCCCCCTCTACGCCGTAAACGAAAACCCCGAGCAGAAACGGTGGACCTCCTCGCCGAAGGTGCATGCCGATCTCTACATCGACGACAGCAACCTGGGTTGTCCCCTGCGATTCATCGACGGGGAAAAGCGTCCCGTCGCCGATTGGGTACGCATTCGCGAACAGCTCGTCCGCGAAGGATTCCTCGACTGACCGGGGGGGGTGAGAGCGGCCGGAGAAGTGAGGGCGGCCTGAAAAGAGAGGACAGCCGGAGAAGAGAGGACGGCCGGAAAAGAGAGGACGGCCGGAAAAGAGAGGGCGGCCGGAAAAGAGAGACTGACAGGCAGGTCAAGCGGGCGGAGGTCCGACCAGGACAGCGGTCCGATCAAAACAACAGTCTGATCAGGGCAGAAGTCCAGACAAATCGGCGACCCGACCTGAGCGGCGGTCCGACTAAAACGGCAACCCTGCCAAGATGAGGCTCAACGAAGGCGTCAACCCTACCAAAACCAACGGCCCTAACGAGAAAAACGAACCGCTGAAGACGAGTGACATAACGTCGCAGGCAAGGTCTCCGACATCCGTTGCATCCAACCCCGATTTGGCAAAATCGGGGTTTTGTCGTACCTTTAGGAGAAAATCCAGACTCTACGAACGTGCCAACCGCCCTCTCCGTTTTCCTGCACCGTGTGACCGGCCTGCTGCTGCTCACCGGAATCTTCGCTTCAACACTTCCCCTCGCGGCCGCCCCCTACGAAAGAATCCAGACCCTTTCAATGGACGACGGTCTCCCTCACAGCGACGTGAATGCCATCGTTCAGGATCCCGACGGCTATCTCTGGTTCGCAACCTTCAGCGGTCTGTGCAAATACGACGGTTACCGGATCCAAACCTTTCGGACCGACAACTCAAACCTCTCGAGCGATCGGGTCCTCACCCTCTTCATCGCCCGAGACTCCTCGCTCTACATCGGAACCGAATCCGGAGGCCTGAACTGCTACAACCCCGCCACCGAATCCATCACGCCGATCAACGATGAGTCACACGCCTCGGCCGATCAGGTTGTGAACGACATCTTCCAGGATCACGACGGAACCATCTGGGTCTGCCGCAACGACGGCCTGGCCTGCCTCGATACCCGAAACGGCGGCAGGTTCGCTCCGCTCGAAACCCCGATGGGGAGGTTATTACATCCAGTGCGGCACCGTCCTGGAGGACGGGCGGCTGCTCCTCTCCACCGACGCAGGTCCCGTCATCTACAACCCCGAAACCGAAGAGATCCAGAACGTGCTCCGCGACGAGATCCGCGCCCGATGCCTCTCGATCCGAACCCTCCGCGACGGGAAAATCGCCCTCTCGGGCGGTTGGGGCGTGAGAATTCTGGATCCCGAAAGTTGGAAAGTCAACCGAATCTGCGACTTCTCATCCCGCATCGTCTTTCAGGACAGCCAGGGTGAACTCTGGGTCGGAGCGTTCAATCAGGGCCTCTACAAATACGATGCGAACGGCGCCCAACTGGCACACTACCACCCAAAACTACCCATTCCGCACGCCATCAGTTCGTTCGAAATCAGCGCCCTGTTCGAGGATCGTTCCGGCGTACTCTGGATCGGAACCATCGGCGGCGGTCTGAACCGACTCAACATCGTCGAAAAACACATCGCCTGTTTCACCGAAGCGCAGGGGCTGAGCGAAAACCGCGTCATCACCTTCCTCGAAGCCCGCGACGGCACGCTCTGGGTCAGCACCCACGGGGGAATCGACCTCTTCGACCGACGGTCGGTGTCGTTCCGCAGACTCCGCATCAACGGAATGCCGAGCATCCGATTCGCCACCGTCTCGGCCTTCTTCACCGCGCAGAACGGCGACCTCTGGATCGGAACCTGGGACAAGGGCCTCTGGATCGTCCCCCGCAAAGAGGTCGAACAGGCTCCGACAAGCGGCGAAGTCCAGGCCCGGCAACTCCGTCATCCCGTCATCGACGGCGCCCTCTCCGTCTTCCGAATCGTCGAGGACCGCGACCGCCATCTCTGGATCAGCTCCAACCGCGGCTGTTTCGAGTACATTCCGGCGGCCCCCGGCGGCGTCGACCGCTGGATCAACTATGCTCACGACGTCAACGACCCCAATTCGCTCTGCTCGGACTTCACGACCGACATCTGTCCCGATCCCGCCACGCGCGAGAAGACCATCTGGATCGGAACCCGCTCGGGATTGAACCGGATCCGCTTCGATGCCGGAGGGGGGGGGAAGGCCAACTGCCAGCGCATCGAACTCGGAAACGCCGGCAACACCGCTAAACGCCGGAACCCCTTCATCTCGACAATCCACTGCGACCGCCAGAACGGGGACCTCTGGATCGCAACCATCGGCGAAGGGCTCTTCCGCATGTCCGAAGGCCGGAACGGCGGGGAAGCACCGCGTTTCGAGGGCTTCGACACCTCGAATACCCGACTCTTCAACAACGAACTCGAAAGTCTGCAGGAGGATGATCACGGCACATTCTGGATCGGTGGATACGGAATCACACGCTTCGACCCACGCACACGCTCGGTCCGGCACTTCACGGTCAAGGACCAACTCCAGAGCAACTCGTTCAAGATCTGGGCCTCGTGCCGGCTGCGCGACGGGCAGATGGCATTCGGCGGCGTGAAGGGTTTCAACATCTTCCACCCGGACAGCATCACCGACAACAACATCCGACCCCGTGCCGCCATCTCCCGGCTCAGAATCCGAAACCGCGCCGTCCATGCCGGCGACTCCATCCGCGGTAAGGTCGTCCTTCGCAAGGCCGTCAACCGCCTCGAACGCCTCGAACTCTCCTACCGCTGCAACAACCTCACCTTCGAATTCTCCGCATTCGCCTACGTCGACCCGCAGTACAACACCTACAAGTACCGCATGGAGAATTTCGACCACGACTGGAACTACACCGGAGGAATGTCGCCACAGGCCGTCTACACCAGCCTCCGCCCCGGAAACTACCGGCTGGTGGTCTATGCCGCCAACGAAGACGGATATTGGTGCGATGAGCCGGCCCGACTCGAAATCGTCATCCATCCGCCGCTCTATGCCACCCGGGTCGCATACCTCCTATATATATGTATGGCCGCCCTGGGCATCTACGCCTGGCACCGCCGATCGCTGCGCAAACTCCAGGAGCGGCACCAGATCGAACTCGAACGCAATAGATACTACGAAGAGCAGAAAAGCAGCGCCAACATGCTGCAGTTCTACACCGACATCGCCCACGAACTCAAAACCCCGCTCTCGCTGATCGCCGCACCTGTCGAGGAGCTGTTGATGAATCCACACATCGGCGAAACCACCCGAAAACGACTCGAACTCGTCAGCCGCAACACCGCGGCCCTCACCACCCTGCTCGAACAGATCCTCGACCTGCGGAAATACGAAAACCACAAGATGAATCTGGTCGCCGTCCAGACCGATCTGACGCAGTTCCTGCGCCGTGTGGCCGAACTCTTCAGACCGCTGGCCGACAACCTCCGGATCAGCTTCTCGATCGAGCTCCCGGAAACGCCGATCTTCGTCCGGATGGATCGCGACAAGATGGAGACCGTCGTCGTCAATCTGTTATACAACGCCTTCAAGTACACCCGCAAAGGTTCGGGCAAGGTGACCCTCTCCTGCGAAGAGCGGCAGCACGAGGTCGCAATCCTCGTCGAGGACAACGGAATCGGCATCGCCCGCAACGAACAGACCCGCATCTTCGAGCGTTTCTATCAGGCCTCGAACAACAACGCCGCCCAAAAAAGCGTCGGCATCGGTCTGGCGCTCTCCAAACACATCGTCGAACTGCACCACGGAACCATCGAGGTCGAATCGGAACTCAACGTCGGTTCGCTCTTCCGGGTCCTGCTGCCCAAAGGGTCGGCCCATCTCTCACCTGAACAGATCAAGGAGCCCGACGAGGTGCCGGACCACAGACTGCAACGGCTCCCGGCGCAGATCGAGGAGGAGTTGACCGCAGCTTCGGCCGGGATGGAGGCGCAGACGCCAGACGGTCGTTCGGCCGAAACGTCCCGGGATGGAGAGGCGTCCGGGGTGTCAGTTCCCTTCGCCGGAGCGGACGGGAGAGCGGCAGCCGGAACATCCGGAACGTACAGCGCGACTGCCGGGACAACCGGGACAACCGGCGCGGGAAGCGCAACGGCCGGGCCGGGAAGGTTTGCGGCCGAAGATGCAGTTGGGACCGGCAACGCGGCTGCCGGACCAGCCGCGCAGGGGCACGTGACCGCCGGGCCGGGAAGCTCCGCGACCAAAACGTCCGGATCAGCCCGTGCCGAAGCCGGATCGTCCGGATCGGAGAAAGCCGCCGGAGGTCGGGGTGAATCCGCCGCACGGCAGGCTCGAAGATCCGGTATCGAAAAAGGGTCGGGGCGAAGCGTCTCGATCCTTGTGGCCGAGGACAACCCCGCCCTGCGCGACTATCTCCACGCGGCTCTTCAGGGCCGATACGACGTCATCACGGCCTCAAACGGTCAGGAGGCTCTCTCGCTGGCGGTCGAACAGCAGCCCGATCTGGTGCTCACCGACATCGTCATGCCCGGAATGACCGGTATCGAACTCTGCCGCCGTCTGAAAACGGAACCCCAAACCGCTCAGATCGCCGTCATCCTCCTCACGGCACACAATCTTCAGGATTACGAAATCTCCGGTTACAGAGTCGGCGCCGACGGCTACATCGCCAAACCCTTCTCCCTGGAGGTGCTCTTCTCACGGATCGACAACCTCGTGGCCCGGCAGGAGATGATCCGCAGAACACGACTGCCGCACGCCGAAATCCCCGTCTCGGAGGTCTCCGTCGAAAAGAGCCAGGACCGCTTCCTGGTCAAATGCACCGAAACCGTCGAACAGGAGATGGCCGATCCGCAATTCGACGTACAGCAGCTGTGCCGCAAAACCGGCGTCTCCCGATCGCTGCTCTACAGACGGCTGCTCGCCCTGACCGGGCTGACCCCCGTACAGTTCATCCGCAACATCCGCCTCCGGCACGCCGCACAACTCCTGTCAAAGGACGGCTCGCTGCCCGTCAGCGAGGTGATGTACCGCGTCGGATACACCAACCTCAGCCACTTCGCCAAAATCTTCCACGATGAATTCGGGCTCCTGCCCAAGGAATTCGCCCTCCAAGGCCGGAACCGGGAGGAAAACGACCATAAAAAGACGAACAGCTGAGAGTCTGAACCTTAACTGATCCCGGATGCCATTTTTCAGATAAATTAATAAATACTTTTTCCGACAACCGCATATTTTGCAACATTTGCGTTAATTTTTCAGGTTCCGATCCCCTTTCTTTGTATTGGCTGCCCGAAATACGGCAGTCCCGAAACCTAAAATCAACGCCAATGAATCCCTTTACACCTCTATCTCACGCCCAGTCGGACGGCTCCCGCCGTGCCCGACCGATGGCGCACGACCCGGACCGACCCGACCGGTGACCCCTCACCTGCAAACCTTGTCTCTTTAACGATTTTTTTCGCCATCCTTAAAACCACGAACCATGAAACACGATTTACTCCATCTGCTGCCGGCCCTCGCACTCGCCTGTCTGACCGTGGCCTGCGGCAACGATTCGAACGGGTGGTCGCAACCCTACGAACTGGCCTGGCGCTACGATACCCAAACCCAGATCAGTGTCGGCAAACCTGCCACCTTCACCGACCTCTCGCTCGGCGTCAAAACCCGCCAGTGGAGCTTCCAGGACGCCACTCCCGCAACTTCGACCGAGCCCGAACCCGCCGTCGTCTTCAACTCCATGGGCACGAAGACCGTCTCGCTCACCATTCACTTCCTCAACGGCGAAAGCCAGACCCAGTCGTTCGACGTCGAGGTATTCTACCCCCTGAACGCCAAAATCAGCCCTCAGAACCTCACCCCGAAGGGCTGCATACGGCTCAATACCCCGATGACCTTCGGTCTGTCGGAGGTCGAGGGCGATCCGACCTCCTACGAGTGGACCTTCGAGGGCGGAACGCCGGCCACCTCGACCGAGGCAAATCCCCAGGTCGTATGGTCGTCGCCCAACAAGAAGGGCGCACGCGTCACCTGCCGCCTGAAACGAGCCGACGACGGCAAAACCACCGACCTGGCCGAAACCTATATCGTCGGAAACTACCCGCTGCTCTACCCCATTGCCGACAAAGACTACGACCCCTGGCAGTTCGAACTCGCCTCGCGCGGCAAATGGACCTTCTGGAACACAACGACTGGCACGGATGACATCACGACCAACACCGCGATCGTGACAGGCGGCGCCGATCAGACCAAACAGGCCCTCAAGGTGACCATCCAACCCGGAATCATCTACCAGCTCTTCACGCGCGACAATTGGGTCAACAACGCCCAACTCACGGCCGGCAAAAAGTACGAAATCTCCTTCTGGCAGAAGACCGATGCCCCGCAGGGTACGCTCATCGTCCTGCTCGGCGTCTACAACTACCTCCCCTCGTGGTCGTGGAACGACGTGCTCGGAACTCTGGCCAGTGACCACTGGAGCACCTATTTCCCCAATATTCCCTTCCAGGAACAGCCCGAAGAACTCCTCTCCATCTGGAGCAACGTCGAATACCCCCTTACCGAGGAGATCACCCTCCCCGCTACACCCGAGCTGATGCCCTCGTCCGAATGGAAGCAGGTGCGCTTCGAATTCACCGCCGCAAGCGCCAAATGCACCGACCTGCTCAACACCTATCCCCAGTTCGCGTTCCTCTCCTCGAACGGCGCCGACGTAAACTGGTATCTGGACGAAGTGCAGATCAACCTCATCGAAGAATAAACCAGCTTAAACCTTGAACCATGAAACGTTTCGTTCCCATATTGACCGCCCTGCTGCTCGTCGTGTCGGGGCTCCGGGCCCAAACCTCCGTCAGCGGCACGATCACCTCCTCGGACGGCAAACCCGTCGCCGGCGCTTCGGTGATCATCGACGGCACGACCGTCGGCGCAACGTCCGATGCCAGCGGCGCCTACCGTATCCAGGTCCGCTCGTCGAATGATGTCCTCGTATTCAGCTTCCTCGGGTACAACTCCGTCCGCGAAACCGTCGGACAGCGTACGCGCATCGACGTCTCGCTCGCTCCCTCCGATCTGAAAATCGACGACGTCGTCGTGGTCGGTTACGGCTCGCTCCGCAAAAAGGACATGACCGGGGCCGTCTCCTCGATCAAGGGCGATGCCTTCGAAAACCGCGTCCTCTTCTCGGTCGATGACGCCCTGGCAGGCGGCGTGGCCGGTCTGATGGTCAACTCCTCGTCGGGTAAACCCGGCTCGGAGTCCAACATGCTCATCCGGGGAGCCAACTCGCTCACCGGCTCGACCGCCCCGCTGATCGTCCTCGACGGATTCCCCCTGTTCGACGTCAGCACCTCCACAGGCGGCGGTATCGACGGCTACGACACCGGCATGTCCTCCCTCTCGATGATCAACCCCGACGACATCGCCTCGATCGAGGTTCTCAAGGATGCCTCCGCTACGGCCATCTACGGAAACCGCGGCGCGAACGGCGTCATCCTGATCACCACCAAGCGCGGTCGCGGCGACAGCGGCAAGATCCAGTATAACACCTACTTCGGTTTCCAGCAGATGAACCGCCGATACGACATGATGGACTTCCGCCAGTATGCCGCCTATCAGGTCGACCGGAACCCCTCGAACAACCATCTCTTCACCGACCCCGTCACCCAGCTGCCCCGTCAGATCGGGGACGTACAGTCGCGTGACTGGCAGGACGAAATCTTCCGTACGGGATTCATCCAGAACCACTCGCTCTCGGTGTCACACTCCAGCGACAAGACCAGCATGTTCTTCTCCGGATCCTACATGCAGAACAAGTCGGTGCTGATCTCCACCAACTGGCAGAAACTCACCGCGAAGGCCACCATCGACCACCGTTTCACCGACTTCCTCCGCACGGGCGTCGACATCGGATACAACCGCATCGTCGATGACGGCGTCCCCACCGGCGGCGAAGGAACCGCCCAGGTCGCCGGTATCATCACCTCGGCGCTCACCGCCCTGCCCTTCGAATTCGACGAAACCACGCAGGCCTTCTTCCGCCGTGCCGGAGTCTCGCAGTCCACGCTCGACTCCTACATCGACGGCTATCACGGAAACCCCGTCAACATCGCCAACCAGACCGAACTCTCCAAGCGGATCAACCGCATGATGCTCAACGCCTATCTCGAAGCCGACATCCTGAAGGACCTCACCCTGCGCGTCACGGCCGGTTATGACAACTACTCGCTCAAGGACCGGCAGTTCTACCCCACGTCGACTCCCCGCGGATACTTCTACAAGGGACAGGGCATCATCGGAAGCTCCGAGTCCGGCAGCTGGATCAACGAAAATACCCTCACCTGGAAACCCGTCTTCGGAAAACACCGCCTCAACGTGCTGGTCGGCATGACCGAACAGGGCTACACCACCTTCTACGACCGCAGCGAAACAACTCAGTACGAATACGAGGATCTCGGATCGAACAACGCCCAGATGGCCAAGGTCTTCAACGTCTTCTCGAGCAAGGAGCAGATCCGGTATGTCTCGCTCATCGGCCGTCTGAACTACTCGTACGACAACCGATACATCGCCACCTTCACCGTCCGCCGCGACGCTACCTCGCGCTTCATCAACAACAAGTGGGGTACGTTCCTCTCCGGTGCCCTGGCCTGGAACATCGACAGCGAAAAGTTCATGCAGAACCAAAACACCGTCAGCACCCTCAAACTGCGGCTGAGTCTGGGCGAGGTCGGCAACTCGAACGTCCCCACGGCCGGCTCCTACTCTCAGCTCTACGGCACAAACTACTCCTTCGGTAACATCGAATCCATCGGCCAGTCGTCGATGTCGATCGCCAACGAGGACCTTTCGTGGGAGACTACCCGCGAGGTGAATGCCGGTCTGGAGATCGGTCTGTGGAACGACCGGCTGCGCTTCACCGCCGACTTCTACGACAAGGTCACCCGGGATCTGCTGCTCGAGGCGCCGGTCATCAACATCGTCGGATTCGACAAGGCCTGGCAGAACATCGGCCGCATGCGAAACCGTGGTGTCGAGCTGAGCCTCAACGCCCAGCTCGTCAACCACCGGAACTTCAAATGGGACTTCTTCGCAAATTTCGCACTCAACAAAACCAAAATCCTTGAACTGGGGCAGGGCGGAGCCCCCATTCTGCTGGGTGTCACCTGTCTGGGCGGCCAGAACGCCGTGATCCTCCAGGAGGGCGGCCAGATCGGAGACATCTACGGATATGTCACCGAGGGCGTATACGGCCTGAACGACTTCGAAATCGACGGTATCACCCCCAAACCCGGCGTAGCAGTCGAAACCGGCGCCGAGGAGCCCGGATCCATGCGCTTCGCCGATCTCTACAAGGACGGCAAGATCACCTCCGACGACCGCACCGTCATCGGAAACTCCTCGCCCGACTTCTACGGCGCTTTCGGCACGAACTTCTCCTGGAAGAACCTCGATCTCAACCTCTCGTTCCAATACTCCTGGGGCGGCGATGTCTACAACGCAAACTACAACCAGCTGGCCGCATTCTCCGGCACCACGAACAACCAGATGGCCTTCTTCGAGGAGCGATGGTCTCCTCAGAACCTCTCCAGCACGCAGTACGCCCGGATGACCAACAACCAGGTCTGCTCGGCATTCGTCGAGGATGCCTCGTTCCTCCGACTGCGCTCGGCACGCATCGCATACACCTGTCCCCACAAGTGGTTCGGCCCCAACAGCCACATCGGAACCATCAAGTTCTATGTCGCCGCCGAAAACCTCTTCGTCCTGACCCGATACTCGGGATATGACCCCGAAGTATACTCCAAACAGGGATCCGGAAGCATGAGCAACATCCTCACCTCAGGGTTCGATTACGGCTGCTTCCCCCGCCCGCGCACCTTCACCGTCGGTCTCAACATCCTGTTCCAATAAAACGATCCGTATCATGAAAAATCTCATTCATTCAGCATACTCCATCGTCGGCGGGGTCTCGCTCGTCCTGGCCGCCGGCGCCACGACGGTCTCCTGCAGCGACTTCCTCGAAGTCCCGCTCGAAAGCACCGTCGCCACCTCCAACTTCTACAAAACGGCCGAAGAGTTCGATCTCGGTCTGACGGGCGTCTACAACATGCTGCTCTCCGCAGAGTGGGCCAACGGGGACCGTTACGGCTCCTATTTCCAGGGGTTCCTGATCCTCGGACGCGTCGGTACCGACGAGATGATCATCCCGAACAACATCGACGGCAACGAAACCGAACTCTGCAACTACACCTACACCCCCTCGCACCGATACATCTCCCGTACGTGGTATGTCCAGTATCGCGGCATTCAGCGCGCCTGCGTCATCATCGACCGGCTGACGAACACCGACATCGGCAACGAAAGCGAGAAAAACCGAATCCTCGGCGAGGCCTACTTCCTGCGCGCCTTCTACTACTTCCACCTGGTACGGCTCTTCGGCGAGGTGCCCATCATCAACCATGAGGTCACCGATCTGGAGATGGTCCGCACCGAAAAGGCCTCGATCGCCCAGGTCTACGAACAGATCGTCAGCGACCTGAAGCAGGCCATCGCCAAACTCCCCGTCTCGAATGCCAACGGCCGCGCGCACTACTACGCCGCAAAGGCCATGCTCGGCAAGGTCTATCTGCAGATGGCCGGCCAGCCCCTGCAGGACCCCAATGCCGCCGCACTGGCCGAAACCGAACTCCTGGACGTGATCCAGAGCGGACGATTCGCCCTCGTGACGGACTACTTCAGCCTCTTCGACGCCTCGAACGAATACAGCTCGGAGTACCTCTTCGACGTCGAGTTCGCCAACAACGGTACGACCACCTACGGCGGACAGGTCGGAACCACCGACGGCGTCCAGACCCCCAACAACCTCTACTGGACCGCCGTGTGGAGCACCCAGGAGTTCTACGAAACGTTCGACCCCAAGGACCTCCGCCGCGACAACATCGCCCGCTTCAAGTATGTCTACGACGACAACCAGAATCTGGTCAAGGAGGATCTCAGCGCCGAGCCCATCTACTACGCCTACAAGTTCCGCCACGCCCTGACCGAAGAGGGCCGCGGTGCCGGTTGGGCCAACTGGGCCAACCCGATCAACTTCCCCATCATCCGCTATGCCGACGTGCTGCTGATGTATGCCGAGGCCGTATGGCGCGCTCACGGAGCACCCTCGGATCAGGCCCTCGAATATGTCAATCAGGTGCGGCGCCGCGGCTTCGGGGTCGATATCCACACCCCCGATCCGGAGGTCGATCTCAAGATGATGAGCGGCGACGAGTTCGGCGAGGCCCTGCTCGCGGAACGCAGCTTCGAACTCTGCTTCGAAGGCCAGCGCTGGTATGACCTGGTTCGATTCGGCAAACTCGAGGAGGGCGTGAAAAAGTTAGCCAAGTACTCGAGCGCCGCCACCTCCCAGGCCCAGAACTTCCAGCCCAAACACCTCTTCTTCCCCATTCCGCAGGACGTCATCGACGCCTCGAACGGAAAGATCGAACAGAACCCCCTCTGGAAATAACCGCACCGGTTGCTAATACGACGTTATCATGAAAAAATTCGCTTTATATACGGCCGGAGCCGTGCTGATGCTCGCGGCTGCAGCCTGCGACCGGGACCTCGATCTCGCGCACGCCTACGACAACTCCTCCAGTTCGAAACCCTACGAGTTCGACAAGGACTTCAACTTCGACGACTACATCGACTTCGGCTCGTTCGTCGTCAGCGACCGCGTCGTCTGTGAACAACAGCCCGACATCCCCCGCTACTCGTTCTGGCTCGACGGAAAGATCTCCGTGGGCAAGTACGACGATTCGGGACGGTTCACCCTCTACTGGTCGGCCGACAACTCCCTGAGGCAAACCTCCGACTCGCCCTGGCTCGAGGAAAATGTCAACGCCCTGAGCGCGGAGATGGAGGTCTTCGGAAAGGATCTCGAGCCCGTCGACGGCTTCTACGACGGCGGTGCCTGGTTCATCGGCGTTCACAAGCTCCCGGACGGCCGTCTGGCCGGATTCTTCCACGCCGAAAGCCACTGGACCGGGTCCAACTCCGCCTACAAGTCCATCGGTGTCACCTACTCCCGGGACAACGGCCTGACCTGGGAGAAGGGAAGCCGGATCCTCGCCGGTACGGACCCCAAACCCGAAAACCCTGCCGGACAGGGCGTTTCATACGGTCTGGGCGACGGCTGCGTGGTCTGGAACGAGGCGCTCGGCGCCTGGATCTGCTACTACTCGGGATACTGCAACGACCCCGGAAACTACATGATCACGATGGCCCGCTCGACCGACCCCGCCGGTGCGGCCGGCACCTGGAAAAAGTGGGACGGCGAGGATTTCACCATCGAGGGCTGCAAACGGCAGTCGCAACTCGGCGGCGAAAACTTCAAGATCGCCAACCTCGACGCCTATGCCGGCGGAAACCCCTCGGTCATGTGGAACCACTACCTCAACAAATGGGTCATGGTCTTCCACTCCTGGAGCCAGCGCATCTGTCTGTCGACGAGCAGCGACGGTATCGTCTGGGAGGCCCCCAAGTCACTCGACCTGGGCGAGGAGAAGGCCATGTATCCCAATCTGATCAGCGAAGAGGGTGATCTGACCGGCGGGCAGGCCGTACGCCTCTACTACGCCGCCGACATGAATGATCTCGGACAGCGCTCGCTGGCCTGGAGAAAGGTCGTATTCTATTGATAAGGGGCATGTCGGGTAGAAAATTCCTTCTGTTGCTGACTCTGATCGTTTCCGGCTGCGTCACGCAGCCGGAGACGGTCGTCGTCGAGGCCGATCCGGCCATCGGCGACTTCACCCCCGTCGTGCGCGAGATCCTCGAAAACCACCCCGACGGTGAGGTCACGATCCGGTTCGGCGAGGGGTGCTTCGACTTCTTCCCCGAACGGGCCGCCGGAAAGTACCTCTGCATCTCGAACAACGACAACGGATACAAGCGTTGCGCCTTCCTGCTCGAGGGGATGAACCGCGTACGGATCGAGGGGCTGGGCGACGGAACCCGTTTCCGCTTCCACGGTGCGATGGTCCCCTTCCGCATAGAGCGCTGCAGCGAGGTGCAGTTCGGCCGTTTCGCGGTCGAATACGACGCCTCGTTCATCTTCGAAGGGCGGGTCGTCGCCAACGATCCCGCAACGCGCAGCATCACCCTGCGGCTGCTCGATCCGGAACGCTTCCTGATCCGCGACGGCGAGCCCCGGTTCTCGGGATACGACTGGGAGAGTCCCTTCGGCGAAAACATCCTGTTCGATCCCCAAACCCGTTCGCCCTACTTCGACGCCGAACGCTACGGACACAACCCGAGCATCGCCCTGAAGGCCGAACGGCTCAACGACTCGCTGGTGCGGCTGAGCGGATATGCGGCCCGGGAGCTGCCTCCGGTCGGCAGCGTCTATACGGACAAGGGCCCCCATTCGACCAACCGCCGATATCCGGGATTCTCGCTCTACGCCAGTTCGAAGATCGAACTCTGCGACGTGACGCTCCACGATTCGGGCGGAATGGCGCTGATTGCCGAACGCTGTCGCGACGTCGTCTGCACGAGGTATTGCGTCGAGGTACCCGCCGGAAGCGGTCGGATGGTCTCGGCCTCGGCCGACGCAACCCACTTCGTCGGGTGCTCGGGGCGCATCGAACTTCGCGACTGCCGGTTCGAAAGCATGCTCGACGACGCCACGAACATCCACGGCGCCTACATGAAGATCGTGGACCGACTCTCCGGCCACCGTTTCGGAGCCAGCTTCGGACACTTCCAGCAGGAGGGATACGACTTCGCCGAAGAGGGCGATTCGCTCGTCTTCGTCGACCGCGCCGACCTCTCCGTAGTCGGCGTCGGAAAGGTCGCGAAGATCGACTGCGTCAACGAAAACTACTACTCGATCCAGACCTCGTTCGACCTCGGGAACATCCCCGACTCGATACAGCTGGCCGTGGCGAACCCCACGTTCGACACCCGCGTCCGCATCTCGGGTTGCACGGTCCGGTACAACCGCGCCCGCAGCCTGCTGATCTCAACCCCGGGTGACGTCTGCATCGAAGATTGCGACCTCTCGTCGATGATGGCCGGCATACGCATCTGCGGCGACGCCAACTACTGGTTCGAATCGGGCCGCACGCAGCACATCGTCATCCGAAACAACCGCTTCGGCACGATGGCAACAGGCGGCGTTTCGCCCCAGGCCGTCCTGCAGATCGATCCCGTCATCCCGCACCGGGCCCGCGCCGGCCGAAAACCCTATCACGGCTGTATCCGCTTCGAGGGTAATCTCGTCGAGACGTTCGACAACCAGGTAATCTATGCCCTGTCGGTCGATTCGATGGTCATCCGATCGAACCGCTTCGTCGACTCGCGACGTTTCGAGCCCCGTTTCAAAGGGCTGTCGGTCATCGACGCCCAGAGCTGCCGCAGCATCACGATTCAGGACAACGACTTCTCGGCCTGGAAAAAGGATGCGTCGATCAGTCTGGTCGACTGCCCCGAACGCCATCTGCAGGGAGACGGAATGCCTCCCGTAACCGAAAATCCAAACCCCTATTTCTATGAAAATTAGTCGATACCTCTTGCCGGCCGTCGTCGGGACTGCGATTGTCGGGGCGCTGGTCGGGACCTGTCGGGTCCCGGCCTCGCCGGGTATCGTCATCTCCGAGGGCGCACTCTCCGAAGCGCAGATCGCCGAAGACAAGTCCGGGAACGGCATGCAGGCCCCGGATTCAGCCGGCACGGCGGTGCGCGACACGGTCCGCATCAGCGAGTTCGGACTCCGCCCCGATACGGGCGAAGATGCCACCGGGGCCCTGCGCCGCGCCATCGCCGCCATCGCACGGAGCGGCCGCCCCACGGTGCTCCGTTTCGAAGAGGGACGCTACGATTTCCACGCTCCCCGGGGGCAGGACGACCGGGCCAGTGTCGCCGCCCGTCTCTGCGGGCTGCAGAATCTGGTGATCGACGGCGGCGGTGCCCGCTTCATCGGCCACGGCCGCCTCACGCTCTTCGCCGCCGAGGAGTGCCGGAACCTCACCTTGTGCAACTTCTCGCTCGACTGGCAGCGCCCCTACATCACGCAGGCCACGATCACGGCTATCGGCGACGGGCAGGTCGATCTGGCTATCGACCGGGCTCGCTACCCCTACCGCATCGAGCGGGGACGGATCCGCTTCCTCGGAGACGGTTGGGTCCGGGAGGTCGATCCCGAAAGCTACTCCACGGCCTACGATCCGAGGAGCGGCGCGGTCCTCTACGGGACGCGTGACTATCCGCTCTCGGAACGCAATGCGCTCTTCCGCGGCGAGGTCCGTGAGGTGGCGCCCGACACGGTGCGCTTCTTCGGCCGCGTCGACCGCAAACTGCCCGTCGGAACCCGGATCGCCCTCTATCACGGTCGCTATCTGGCGCCGGCCATAACGCTGGGCAGCTGCCGCAACACCCGTCTCGAACGGATCGATCTGTTCCATGCCCCCGGCATGGGGGTCTATGCCCTGCGCTGCGAGGGACTCCTCCTGCGGGAGGTTTCCACCCGGCCGAACCGCGCCGAAGGGCGCTGTTTCAGCTGTGTGGCCGACGCCCTGCACTTCACCTCCTGCCGCGGGATGATCGAACTCGACGGCTGCCGGTTCGACGGTCAGGGCGACGACGCACTCAACATCCACGGCGTCTACATCCGCGTGGCCGGTATCTCGAAGCAGCGGCGGAGACTCCGGCTCGAAGGCGACCGGTTCCCGGCCGACAAGGTCTTCGGCGTCGGTGACGAAATCTGGCCCGTCCACAGGCTGACGGTTGCCCGCGGGGAGTCCCGGCGCATCACGCGGATTGTCGGCCGCAAGGGACAGCAGCTGGAGATCGAACTCGATCGGCCGCTCGACGGGGAGTTCGCGTGCGGCGACTTCGTCGAAAACGCCTCGTGGACGCCCGACATCAGGATCCACAACTGCCGGTTCGGCCGCGCAAACCGCGCCCGCGGCATTCTGCTCACCTCACCCGGGCGGGTCGAGGTCTTCGACAATCGCTTCGAAACCGCCGGAACGGCCATCCTCATCGAGGGCGACGTCAACTACTGGTTCGAATCGGGAGCCGTGCGCGACATGGAGATCCGCAACAACCTCTTCGACAACTGCGGCACCTCGGCCTCGAACAACGGCGGCACCGGGTGGGGCGAAGCCGTCATCAGCATCACCCCCTCCTTCCGTCCCGACTCGGAGACGTCGCCCGTCTACCACGACCGCATCCGGATTCACGACAACCGCATCCGGACCTACGACCGGCCTCTCATCCACGCCCGTGCGGTCGGTCATCTGCAGTTCGTCGACAACCGCATCGAGCAGACCTCCGACTTCCCGTCATCGGCCGCTCAGCGCGAATCATTCCGACTCGACGGGTGCCGGGATGTCCTCATCGCCGGAAACCGCTATGTCGGGTACGACAAGCCCGACGTCAAAACCTTCCACATGAAACCGAAAGATCTCACCTATGAAAAAGAGTAGAAAAAGAATCATCGTCACGGCAGCCGTAATCGTCGGCCTGCTCCTGGCCGCGCTGGTGGGCGGAAGCGGCTACTTCTGCTACCGGACGCTCAACCCCGACAGGATGAACGACATCCACTGGCTCGAGGAGCAGTATCCCCACGTCGTGGGATGGATCGACAGCATCCGCCAAAACGACCGGCTGCACGACATCTACCGCCCCAACGCCCGCGGCGAACAGCTCCACGCCCTCTGGCTCCGGGCCCCGCAGCCGACACCCCGCACCGCCGTGCTGCTGCACGGATACGAAGGGGCCGCCGAGGCCATGTTCATGATCGGATATCTCTACAACCACGATCTGGGCTACAACGTCCTGATGCCCGACCTGCGCGGCCACGGCAAAAGCCAGCCCCGGGCCGTGAGCATGGGATGGACCGAACGCGGCGAGGTGCTCGACTGGATCCGGACGGCCGACTCGCTCTTCGGCCCCAAGGCGCGGGTGGTCGTTCACGGCATCTCGATGGGGGCCGCCGCCACGATGATCGTCTGCGGCGAAGAGTCGCTCCCGGCATCGGTCCGCTGCGCCGTCGAGGACTGCGGATACACCTCGACCTACGACATCTTCCACGATGCCTGGGGCAAGCAGTCGCGCATCCCACGCTTTCCGCTCTTCCAGCTCTCGGACCTCTGGTGCCGAATCCTCTACGGATGGAGTTTCCGGGAGGCGTCGCCCCTCGAGGCCGTAGGCCGAAGCCGCGTGCCGATGATGTTCATCCACGGCGATCGGGATTCGGTCGTCCCCGTGGAGATGGTCTACCGCCTCTACGAGGCCAAATCCGGAGAAAAGGTGCTCTGGGTACTCCCCGGAGTCGACCACGGCGCCGCCTATCTCGAAGATCCGAAGGAGTACACGCGGCGCGTCGGGGAGTTCGTCGGCCGCTGGATCGACTGACGCCTCCAGGCCATCGCGGCGAGGGGTCGTTCCGCCGGGACCTTCCGGCCGGCGGCGCAATCCGCCATCGAATCACCCATAAAACACGGAAAAACCAATGACCCGAAAACTGTTGTTCTCACTTGCGGCAGCTCTGCTCGCCCTGCCGGCCGCCGCTCAACGCTGGACGCTCGATCCCCAGGGTGGTATCGTCTGGCAGCCCCAGGGCGATATCCCCCACAAGGACCATCTGGAAATGACCGGCGAGCAGATCTCCGCTGTCCTCCGCTGGGCGGTCGATGAACGGGGGGCCTTCCACGTCGAACGGTCGCTCGTCTTCCCGCTGCTGCGCGTCAAACCCGACGACACGCACGCCAGCCTGATGTGCCGCGTGGCAACCGACATCCCCTCGCTGCTGGCCGTCAACACCTCGGCCGTGGGGTTCAACGCCTCGGCCCTGCAGTTCGAACGTGTCGAGAAGATGCTCTTCGACGGCATGCTCCGCGTGCAAAGCCTGTGGAGCTTCAACGGCGTCGGGGCCGGATACGACGAGGTCGAAAACCCCGCCCCGGTGCTCGCCATGGAGCGCACGATCTTCCCCTCGCCTACGCAACCCGCCCTCTGCGAACGTTACCTGCTCCGCAACATCGGGCCAAAACCCCTCGAAATCTCCGTCCCGGAGTTCACGCAGGAGTTCGTCACGCCGGCTCATCGCGGTATGACGGGCAGCTACCTCATCCGGGCCGAGATCGCCGATCCCGGGGTAAGAAGTCTCCAGCCCGGGGATTCGACCCTCGTCGAGACGCTCTTCCGCGCCTGCCGCGTCGGCGAATCCCTCCAGCCGACAGACGTCGGTGCGGAACTCGCCGCCCGGAAGGCCTTCATCAATGAGGTGACGCACAACCTCGTGCTCGAAACTCCCGATCCGGTCATCGACCGCGAATTCCGCTTCGCCAAGATCCGATCGACCGAAAGCATCATCAAAACCGCCGGCGGTTACATGCATGCCCCCGGCGGCGAGTGCTACTATGCCGCCATCTGGGCCAACGATCAGGCCGAATATGTCAACCCCTTCTTCCCGATGCTCGGCTACGAAATCGCGGACGAATCGGCACTGAATGCCTTCCGCCACTTCGCCCGATTCATGAACCCCGAATACCGACCGCTGCCCAGCTCGATCATCGCCGAGGGCCGCGACATCTGGAACGGCGCCGGAGATCGCGGCGATGCCGCCATGATCGCCTACGGTGCCGCCCGATACGCCCTGGCCCGCGGTTCGAAAAGCGAGGCCGAAGAGTTGTGGCCCCTCATCGAGTGGTGTCTCGAGTACTGCCGCCGCAAACTGACCCCGCAGGGAGTCGTCGCCTCCGATACCGACGAACTCGAAGGCCGCTTCCCGGCCGGTGAGGCCAACCTCTGCACCTCGACGCTCTACTACGACGCCCTGCGTTCGGCCGTCTATCTCGGACGCGAACTCAAGCGCCCCGCCGCCCGGCTGCGGCAATATGCGCATCAGGCCGACCGGTTGGCCGAAGCCATCGACCGCCACTTCGGCGCTACGGTGGGCGGGTATGAGACCTACCGCTACTTCGACGGCTGCACGAAACTCCGTTCGTGGATCTGCATGCCGCTGATCGCCGGACTGAAAAACCGCAGTCGGGGGACCGTCAGCGCCCTGCTCGGCAAAGAGCTCATGACGCCCGACGGCCTGCTCACCGAACAGGGAAGCTCGACCTTCTGGGACCGCTCGACGCTCTACGCCCTGAGGGGCATCTACATCGCCGGAGAGGCCGACCGCGCCACGGACGTCCTCGCCCGATACGCCCGCCGCCGGCTGACCGGCGACCATGTCCCCTATCCCATCGAGGCGTGGCCCGAGGGTTCGCAACGCCATCTGGCCGCCGAAAGCGGACTCTTCTGCCGCGTCGTGACCGAAGGGCTGTTCGGCATCCGACCCACCGGATTGCGGACCTTCGAATGCACCCCCTCGATGCCTTCGGGCTGGAAACGGATGGTTCTGCGGCACATCCGCGCCTTCGGAAACGACTTCGATCTGGAGGTCGAACGCATCGACAACGACCACCTCTCGCTCCGCCTCGCAGTGGCCGGGCAGCCGGCCCGAACCTTCCGGATCCGTCAGACAGAGACCCTGCAGATCCGTCTCCCGCAACATCCGTAATACACGTCCGATCATGAAATCTCTCCTCCGCGTACTGCTCCTTGGGGCCGCTGTGATCCTCTCGGCCTGCCGGACGTCGGCCTCCGGCGGCGACGTCCGTCTGAGCGACTTTCTCGATCCCCGGGCCGACAGTCTCGACGCCGGACCCGCCATCCGCCGCGCCCTGGCACACTGTGCCTCGACCCATGCCCGACGGCTCATCCTCCCCGGCGGCGAACTCCGCATCCGGGAAGATCTGCTCGTCGAAAAGTATCAGTTCATCAGCAACAACGACGAAGGGCTCAAGCGCATCGCCTTCGATCTGGACGGATTCGAGAACTTCACCGTCGAAGGCGCCGGAACAAGGCTCCTCTTCACGGGTTTCGTCTCGCCGTTCAGCCTCGAACATTGTCGAAACGTCCGGATCCGCAACCTCGAAATCGACTTCACCCGCACGTTCCACTCCGAAGCCACGGTCCGTGCCGCCGGCCCCGGCTGGCTCGATCTGGAGTTCCCGGCAACGTATCGCTGCGACCTCTCGGACGGCTGTCTGCGGTTGCTCGACGACGAAGGTCGCTCGTACCCCTACTCCAGTCTGCTGGAGTTCGACGCCCGACGCCGCGAACCCGCCTTCCACGTCGACGACTACTGGCTCCCGGCTCACACCATTCCCGCCGAGCGCCGTGCAGACGGTCGGATCCGCATCTTCCGCCCCGATCTGAAGGCCACGCCCGGAAATACGCTCGTCTTCGGCGCCGCACGACGGCTCAATCCCGGATTCGTCCTCTCCGATTCGCAGGTCGTTGAGATCCACGACGTCACGATCCACCACTGCGGCGGAATGGGCGTCATCGCCCAGCGGTGCAGCGACATCACCCTCGAAAGACTGCGTGTCGTCCCCGCTCCCGGCCGCATGATCAGCATCACGGCCGACGCCACCCACTTCGCCAACTGCTCGGGGAAGATCCGCCTGCTCGACTGCACGTTCCTCAACCAGAAGGACGACGCCACAAACATCCACGGAATCTACATGCCCGTCGTCAGATGCATCGGCCCGAAAACACTCCGGCTCCGGCTCGCCCACAGCGGGCAGTACGGCGTCGACTTCCTCCGCGAGGGCATGCAGGTCGAGGTGGTAGACAACCGCTCGCTGATGACCTATGCCCGTCGCACAGTCGGGCAGGTGCAACGCCTCAACAAGGAGTTCACGGAGGTGACCTTCACCGAACCCCTCCCCGACTCGATCCGAACGGGCCATCTGATCGCCGCCGACGAGGCCGGTCCCGACGTGCTGATCCGGGGATGCCGGATGTCCGGAAACCGCGCCCGCGGGCTGTTGATCGGTTCGCGCGGGAAGGTGGTCATCGAGGAGAACTACTTCCACATCGCCGGCGCCTCGATCCTCTTCGAGGGGGACGGCAACTTCTGGTTCGAACAGTCCGGCGTGCGCGACGTCACGATCCGGAACAACCGTTTCGAAAACGGAAACTACGGCAGTCTGGGCTGGGGCGCAGCCTGCATCGCCGTCGGCAGCGGAATCCCGGATCGCGCGGCGAGCCGATACCACCGCAACATCCGCGTCGAGGGGAACACCTTCCGCGTCTTCGACCCCCGCATCGTCAACCTCTACTGCGTCGACGGGTTCCGATTCGCCGACAACAACCGCATCATCCGCACGACGGACTATCCCGCACAGTTCGATCCGGAGCTCTTCTTCCGCTTTGCGGAGTGCGACCACGTCGAGGTGCCGGCACACGTCGTCTGGCAGGAAGAGTAGGTTCACCGAGTCCGCCCGGCACGAAAAAAACGGAGCCGCATCCCTGCTGAAACAGGAATGCGGCTCCATCTTCGCCGGAGAGGATTGCGTCAGGCCGTACGCCCGACGGTTCTTTCGCCCTTTCGGGCTCTCCTCATCTTAATTTTTCCCCCCCCCTCCTTCCTCGGAAGGTTATTTCCAGAGGTTGCGCGGGTATTTGCCCTCCGAGATCATCTTCTCGATGGCGGCCATCAGCGCCGGTTTGTCCTCCTTGTAGGTCACGCCGTGCCACTGGGCGGCCGAACGCAGCACGCGAAGCGTCGACGTCCCGTCACCGATCAGTTTGTTGACCATCGTCGGAATGTAGAACTCCGCCTTGATATTGTCTCGGTTGGCCTCGTACCAGGTTCGGAAATAGGCCTTCGTGTGGTCGAAATAGTCCGGCGTGAAGCCAAACAGGTTCATCGAAACCGGCGTATCCTCGGCCAGTTCCTCGTCGGCTCCGCCGTCGTGGAAGACGATCTTCCCGTCGGGCATCCGCTCGATCTGCGTCCGCTCGACCATCGACGAGAGGTTGCCGTCCTTATCCACGCCGCAGACCCCGCGCGAAACCGTGCCGTTCGCCGACAGCGTCCTGTTCAGATCGTAGGCCACCATGCAGTAGCGGTCCTTGCTGCCGTCGAGCTGCGAAAGGTATTCGCCGATGGTCTGGTATGCCTCGGCTCCGTAGAAATCGTCGGCGTTGATCACCGCAAACGGCTCGTGGATCGCATCGGCCGCCATCATCACCGCATGGTTCGTCCCCCACGGCTTCACGCGCCCCTCGGGAACGGTCAGCCCCTCGGGCAGGTAGTCCAACTCCTGGAAAACAAACTCCACGGCAATGCGCCCGCCAAACCGGTCGGCCGAAAAAATCTCCTGGAACTCCTTGGCAAAGGAGTGGCGGATGACGAAGACCACCTTGCCGAATCCGGCCCGGATGGCATCGTAGATCGAATAGTCGATGATCGCTTCGTTGTTCGGACCGACTCCGTCCATCTGCTTGAGCGACCCGTAGCGGGATCCCATGCCCGCGGCGAGTACCAATAATGTGGGTTTTACCATAATTTTATCGTGCTTTTGACGTTTTGTTCTCAACGAATTACAAAGTTAACACTTTAAGCGCGAATTGCCAACTTTTTTCCGCTATTCAAACACCTCGGGGCCTCGGGACGAGGACGAAGACTCAAATAAATTTGGCAGTCCCGGTCGCTTGTGCTATCTTTGCAAAGATAAACCCGGCCGGCCCCCGCTGCAGGACTCCCCGCCCCACCGTGCGGACCTCCGCCCCGGCTGACGACCCCGGCCCGGCTACGACTTAACCGACCCCGTCTATGAACTGGTTGAAAAAAATAAAGGCCTGGTGGCACGGATTCTTCCGCAAACGAAGATTCAACATGCTCAACGCCACGGACCTCTCCGAAGAGTGGCACATGCACCTCTCGCCGGCCAGCATCTTCGCCGGATTGATCGCATTCCTGCTCATGCTCTTCATCATCACCCTCTCGCTGGTGGCTTACACCCCCGTGCTGGAGTTCCTCCCCGGATACCGCACCGAGGCCGACCGCTCGCGCGAAAGCCTCATCCAGAACATCATCCGACTCGATTCGATGGAGCGCGTCATGAACGACATGATGACCTACAACGAAAACATCGCCCTGATCATGGAGGGCCGGACACCCGTATCACGCGTCCTCGCCTCCTCCGATTCGTCGCGCATCTCCAAGGTGCTCGTCGTCCCCTCGCGCGAGGATTCGATCCTGCGCGCCGAAATGGAGGGAAGCGGCCCCTATGCCCTCTCGGGCCAGGAGAACGGCTCGCGCCGACAGGTCCGTGAGGCCATCGAACTCGCCTCGCCCGTCGAGGGTATCATCACCGAACACTTCGATCTGAAGGAGAACCGATACGGCGTCAAGATCGCCGCCGCTGCCGCCGACCGCATCGCCGCCGTCGACAACGGAACCGTCGTCCAGAGCCTCTGGTCCCCCGACAACGGATACACGATCGTCATCCAGCACGCCGCTAACCTCCTCTCGATCTACCGGAACCTCTCCCAGTCGCTCGTCGCTACGGGTCAGACCGTCCGCGTCGGCGAACAGATCGGGTACAATGCCGAAGCCGAAAACGGAGAGGTCAAACTCTTCGAATTCGAACTCTGGAACAACGGGAAACCCGTCGATCCCGAAAGATACATCGTCTTCTGACCCTGCCCATGAAACAACGCCTCGCCATCCTCGGATCCACCGGCTCGATCGGTGTGCAGACCCTCGACATCGCCCGTGAAAACCCCGACCGCTTCGAAGTGAGGATCCTTTCAGCCCACCGCAACTGGGAACAACTCGCCCGTCAGGCCCGCGAATTCGACGCCGATACGGTGGTCATCGCAGACAAACAATACTACTCGCCGCTGTGCGAGGCCCTCGCCGATACCGACACGAAGATCTATGCCGGCGAGGAGGCCGTGGCTCAGGTAGCCGCCGGAGGCGATTCCGACGTGGTGGTCAACGCCCTGGTCGGATATGCCGGCCTCGCGCCTACGGTGGCCGCCGTCAGCGCCGGCAAAAAGCTCGCTCTGGCCAACAAGGAGTCGCTCGTGGTCGGCGGTGCGTGCGTCATGCCCCTGGCCCGCGAACACAAGGCCCCGATCCTGCCCATTGATTCGGAACATTCGGCCATCTTCCAGTGTCTGCTGGGCGAACACGCGCCGGTGCGCAGGCTCCTCATCACCTGCAGCGGAGGCGCATTCCGCGACCTGAAGCGCGAAGAGCTGGCCTCGGTCACCGTCGAGCAGGCCCTCCACCACCCCCAGTGGCACATGGGTGCCAAGATCACGATCGACTCCTCGACGCTCGTCAACAAGGGTTTCGAGGTCATCGAGGCCCACTGGCTGTTCGGAACCCCGCCCGAACGCATCGCGGTGGTGATGCACCCCCAGTCGATCGTCCACTCGATGGTCGAATTCGAGGACGGAGCCATCAAGGCCCAGCTCGGTGAACCCGACATGCGCATGCCGATCAGCTTCGCGCTGATGTTCCCCGACCGCGCCACGCGTCCCGACGCCCGATTCAGCTTCGCGGACCATCCCCAGCTCTCGTTCGGCCCGGTCGACGGCGAAAAATATCCTGCGCTGGGAATCGCCTACGAATGTCTGCGCCGCGGCGGAACGGCCCCCTGCACGATGAACGGAGCCAACGAGGTGGCCGTGGCCGCATTCCTCGCCCGGCAGTGCTCGTGGCTCGACATCGTGCGAACGATCGAACACACGCTCGACAAGGCCGCGTTCACGGCCCGTCCCTCGCTCGGGGACCTGGCCGAGGCCGACAGAGAAGCCCGGCAGCTGGCCGCCCGGTTCCTCGGCGTCGATACAACCCCCGCCCGGCGGGGCTAAACCCTTCACCCGGAAAAATACCAAACAAGAATGGACATACTCATCAAAATCATTCAGTTCTTCCTCTGCTTCACGATCCTGGTTGGAATCCATGAGTTCGGGCACTTCATCATGGCCCGCGTATTCCGGATCCGCGTCGAAAAGTTCTACATCTTCTTCGACATCGGTTTCTCGCTCTTCAAGTTCCGCCGCGGAAACACCGAGTACGGCATGGGCTGGCTCCCGCTGGGCGGTTACTGCAAAATCGCCGGCATGATCGACGAGTCGATGGACAAGGGTTATCAGAGTCAGGCCGTACAGCCCTGGGAGTTCCGCGCCAAACCCGCCTGGCAACGCTTCCTGGTCATGATCGCCGGCGTGGTGATGAACCTCCTGCTCGCCGTGGCCATCTACATCGGAATCAGCTACACCTGGGGCACGACCTACCTCTCGAACGAGGACGTCAAGTGGGGCTACAACTTCAACGAGGCCGGACACCGGCTCGGCTTCCAGGACGGTGACCGAATCCTGACCGTCGACGGCCAGCCGATCGACGACTTCCTCGACATCCTCAACGCCATGGTCATCGTCGACGCCGACCGAAAGATCGTCGTTGAGCGCAACGGAGAGCAGGTCGAACTCACCCTCCCGCTCAACGAACTGATCGCCATGCGCCAGAACAAGGGCTACGAAGGACTGCTCGTCCCGCGTCAGCCGTTCGTCATCGACAGCGTCGTGGCTCCGACGGTGGCCATGCTCCGCCCGGGCGACGAGATCGTCGGAATCGACGAACTGGCCGGCGTCGAATATCCCGCCTTCCGCGAGTACATCCAGTCGCATGCCGGCGATTCGGTCCGGCTGCACGTCGTGCGGCAGGGCGTCGCGCTGCCCGCCTTCGCCGTCCCGGTCTCCCAGGAGGGTACGCTCGGAGTCATCCGCGAAGGGTACACCCTCCGCACCCAAAAGTACACCTTCTGGCAGGCTATCCCCGCCGGATTCCACAAAACCGGAGAGGTCATCTCCTCCTACTGGCAGCAGCTGAAGATGATCGTGAAGCCCAAAACCAAGATGTACGAGGAGCTGGGAGGGTTCCTCGCCATCGGAAGCATCTTCCCCTCGTCGTGGGACTGGCAGGACTTCTGGCTCAAGACCGCATTCCTCTCGATCATCCTCGCCGTGATGAACATCATCCCCATCCCCGGTCTGGACGGCGGTCACGCCATCTTCACCTTCTGGGAGATGATCACCCGGCGAAAGGTCAGCGACAAGGTCCTCGAGGCCGCCCAGTATGTCGGACTGGTCATCATCCTCATGCTGCTGCTCTACGCCAACGGCAACGATATCTACCGATTCTTCATCAAATAGCTCCGCAAATATGACCGAAGTCGAAAAGATGATGCGCGGCGAGCTGTACGACTACAGCGACCCGGAAGCCATGGAACTCAACCTGCAGGCCCACGAGCGGCTCGAGAAGCTCAATACGGTCCGGTACCGGGATTTCGCGGCCTATCGCTCCGCCCTGCGCGAACTGATCCCCGGATTCCCCGACACGAGCTACCTGATCACGCCGTTTCGCTGCGACTTCGGGTTCCGGATCTCCGTCGGCGAAGGCGTCGTCATCAACTTCAACTGCACGTTCCTCGACGGCGGCGGCATCACGATCGGCAACCACACGCTCATCGGCCCCAACTGCCAGCTCCTGACGCCTCACCACCCGATCGACTATCTGGAACGCCGCAAACCCGTCGAAACGGGAAAACCCGTCCGCATCGGCAACGACTGCTGGCTGGGCAGCGGCGTGATCGTCTGCCCGGGGGTCACGATCGGCGACCGCTGCATCATCGCCGCCGGAAGCGTCGTGACACACGACATACCCGATGACTCGCTGGCGGCCGGAAACCCCGCCGTCGTAAAACGCAAACTCGAGAAACATGACGACTGAAAAGCTCAACACCTGCGCCGAAGCGCTCCGCCGCCACCATTTCGAAACCGCCGTCGTCGAAAACACACAGGAGGCCTTCGATCGGATCAAGGCCGTCGTCGAGGCCGAAGCGCCGAAGATCGTCTCGTTCGGCGACTCGAAGACCATGCGCAAAACCGGAATCATCGACTGGCTGCGCGATAACGGCGACTGGACGCTGCTCGACGGATTCAACCCCGACATGCCGCGTCCGGAACGCCTCGAAATACGCCGTCAGGCCCTGATGTCCGACCTCTTCATCACGGGCATCAACGCCGTGACCGAGGAGGGGACGCTCCACTGGCTCGACATGGTCGGAAACCGCATCGCTCCCGTGGCGTTCGGCCCCCGCAAGGTGATCCTCGTCGCAGGCCGCAACAAGATCGTCGCCAATCGCGAGGAGGCCGAAGAGCGCATCCGCCGCATCGCCGCCCCGCAGAACATCGCCCGCCATCCGGGATTCCGAACCCCGTGTGCCAAAACCGGCGTCTGCATGGACTGCAACTCCCCGGACCGTATCTGCAACACCCGCATGGAGATGCTGCGTTGCTACCCCGCAGGGCGTATTCTCGTCATTCTGATCGATCAGGAGCTCGGATTATGAAACACACAGTCATAACAGCCCTGCTGCTGGCCGCGCTCCCGCTGGCAAACGGCTGCAGCGACAATTCGGAGGTCTTCTACTCGATCTCCTACCCCATTGTGCGCATCGAGGCTCAGGTCACCCGTCCCGAGAGTGAACCGACGCCCGAAGAACCCTCGACCGGCGAGGGAACCGAAACGGGTGGCAATGACGGAACCGGCAGCGGAACGGGAACCGACGGGACGGAGACCGGAACAGGTACGGGCTCCGGCTCGGGTTCGGACACCGGAACGGGAGAGGGCGAAGGTACGGAAGAACCGGTCGATCCGCTGGTGGCACAGATCCAGGCCGAGGTGCTGGCCGAAGCCCCGGTACAGGTCGGCGGACGCTACGTGCTCGACTTCACCCGCTACAACCGCGGACCGCTGACGGTCGACACCGCCTCCGAGGCCGGAACCGTCCAGGGCGCCTTCTTCAAGGAGCCCGGAGCCTCGGAGATCAACCTCTTCTTCCTGGAAGACAACTACGCCTGCACGATCTCCTCGTACCGCGATACGGACGGCAAATACAAGGTCCTGCTGACGGTCGATCTGACCGAGATCTACCAGCAGCGTTACCCCTCGGCCGGCCTGACCAAGGTCGTCCGACAGGAATACACCTCGACCCCTTCAAACTGATACCACGATGGCTGCCAAGGTCAAAAAAGCCTACTTCTGCAAAAACTGCGGCTTCGAAGCCCCGAAATGGCTCGGGAAATGCCCCTCGTGCGGCGAATGGAACACTTTCACCGAGGAGATCATCGCCCGCGAAAGCGGTCCGGTGGCCGCAGCCGTGGCCGGTCCGCTCCCTGCGACGAAGCCCCAGCGCGTGCGCGACATCCGCGAAAGCGAACACCGCCGGATCGATCTCGGAAACCCGGAGGTCAACCGCGTACTGGGCGGCGGAATGGTTCCCGGTTCGCTGATCCTGCTCGGCGGTGAGCCCGGAATCGGAAAGTCAACCCTCTCGCTGCAGATCGCCCTGGCGGCAAACGGGCTGAAGACCCTCTACGTCTCGGGCGAGGAGTCGGCCGAACAGATCAAGATGCGCGCCCAGCGGATCGGCGTCGGAAACGACGAGTGTCTGATCTATCCCGAAACGCTGTTGGAGAACATCATCGCGCAGATGGCCGAGCAGAAGCCCGATCTGGTCATCATCGACTCGATTCAGACCATCTATACCGAGGTGCTCGACTCCTCGGCCGGCAGCGTCTCGCAGATCCGCGAGTGCGCCGCCTCGCTGCTCAAGTATGCCAAAACGACCGGTACATCGATCTTCATCATCGGACACATCACCAAGGACGGTGCCATCGCCGGTCCCAAGATCCTCGAACACATCGTCGATGTCGTCCTGCAGTTCGAGGGCGACAGCAACAACGTCTACCGCATCCTGCGCGGCATCAAGAACCGTTTCGGAGCCACGTTCGAAATCGGCGTCTTCGAAATGCTCGAAGAGGGGCTGCGCGGCGTCGACAACCCCTCGGAAATTCTGCTGACCCACTACGAAGAGCCGCTGTCGGGAATTGCCGTCGGGGCTTCGGCCGACGGCGTAAGACCCTATCTGATCGAGGTGCAGGCCCTGGTCAGCGGCGCCGCCTACGGCACCCCGCAGCGCTCGTCGACCGGTTACGACGCCCGGCGGATGAACATGCTGTTGGCCGTACTCGAAAAAAGGGTCGGCATGAAGATGTTCCAGAAGGATGTCTTCCTAAACTTCGCCGGAGGATTCAAGGTCGCCGATCCGGGGCTCGATCTGGCCGTCGTGGCCGCCGTCATCTCCTCCTACTACGATCGCCCCGTGGCCGACGGGGTCTGCTGCGCCGGCGAAATCGGCCTCTCGGGGGAGGTGCGTCCCGCCCCCCGCACGGAACAGCGTATCAGCGAGGCCGCACGGCTCGGATTCCGACGCATCGTCGTCTCGGCCTATCTGCCCAAGGGAACCAAACATCCCAAGGGGATCGAGGTCGTCCGAATCAGCAGCATCGACCAGCTTCCCAAGGCCCTCTTCGTGGAGTAGCGGTCGAAAGTAAGGGGGGGGGAGGCGGAGTCGCCGGAGCAAGAAAAACGAGGAAGCGCGAGAACAAGCATAGAGAAAATGTCGCACCGGAAAACGGTGGACAAGAAACGGCGTTACAAAAGAACAGCCCGTCTGTATGTACAGACGGGCTGTTTTGGCTTCGGGAGGGGGCGGCCGGCCGGAGGG
>NZ_NFLR01000015.1:0-71670 GCF_002161005.1 Alistipes sp. An116 | reverse complement strand
CATTCTACGATAGTCTGGCAAAGATAAATTCAAATCGTTGCGCTCGTTTTATCTCTGTAAATTCCTAATCATCAATATTTTCAAAGAACTTTCATGATTTTTTACCGGACACTAGTGATTCTATGATTGAAAATTCCGCAACCGACACAAATACAATCTTCAACCCGGTTGTTTATACCTCAGAAATCAAACAAACTTTTAACATCAACGAAATGAACAAACTATATCAAAGGTGAAGGGATTTGATATAAAACGTTTTAGCTACCCCATCCAAATACCCCAATAACAAAATACAAAGATATGGTACTAACAACCAACCGTTGTTTCGATTCTTAAAAATTCTGATTACAAATCAATGAATCATTCCGTCACCAAGACTTTCGTTTCAACTATATCGTCGACATCATACTCCACAATTTCAGGAGTCAATACGATCCGTGTACAGGCCATCGGCTGATCCCTGTGTTCGATGCTCTTGATCAACAAATCCAGCGCCTCAGCCCCGAAGCGCTCGATCGGCTGGCTCACACACGCCGCCGCCGTCCGGTAAAGATCGAACGCTTCGTTCGTATCGAAACACGCCATCGAAAAATCGCGCGGAATCTGCCAACCCATTCTGAACATGGCCGTTACACCCTGCATTGCCAGCGTATTGGTCGCAAAGACAAAAGCCTCGACCTGTCGCGTCTGTGCATCGCGCAACACCTCTACAATCCGCTCCAGGCGTTCATGACGCAGGTGATGGATCCGGACATATTCGCCCAGGCCATTCTCCGTCATGCAGGAGCGATACCCCTCCTCGCGCTCGCGGATATTCGAAAGATTCATCGAATAGGAGACCATTTCGATCCGCCGGAATCCCTGGCGGACAAGCACTTCCGTCACTTGAGAACCCGCCCGCCGGTTATTGAGCACCACACTGCTCAGATCGGCGCCGGGAACCTCCCGGTCGAGCAGGACCAGCGGGAAATTCTCATTGGCCAACTTGCGGAGCGTCGGTTCGGCACCTTCACAGGGAACGACGATCAGGCCGTCGATTCCCTTGTTGCGGAATACTTCGATCAGGTTTTCCAGCTTCTGCGGGTTCTCGTCCGTACTGCCGAACAGCACCGTATACTTATGTTTATAGGCCCGGTCCTCGATGCAGCGCGCAATGTCGGCAAAGAACTTGTTCGAGATATCCGAAACGATGACCCCGATCGTGTTGGTCTTGCCGCTTCGTAGCATTCTGGCCGCATCATTCGGCTGATAATTAAGACGTTCTGCCACAGATCGAATCCGTTCGGCCGTCTCCTTGTTGACCCGGTAGCCGCCCTTTCCGTCCGATTTGCCGTTCATGACAAACGACACCAAGGCGATCGAAACCCCGGCTTCCGCGGCAATATCCTTGATTGTTATCTTACGAGTCCGTTCTCCCATTTTTTTATCTGTCGGATAATTTGGAGGGATAGAAATTTTCGTTACCTTTGCAAAGGTAATTAAAACGTTTTAACAAACAAATTTTTTTCCACCTTTTTTTATTCCATCCGACATGAGAAACTATGCAGAGGAGCTGGATTTTCTGAAATCCTGCCAGATCGAAACCCTCGAACTCTCCGACGAAACACCTGCCGGGGCACGAGTCTGCATCGTCCCCCAATGGCAGGGACGGGTGATGACCTCCACGGCCCGCGGCGAACGGGGAGCGGGTTTCGGATGGATCAACCGCCCGTTGATCGCATCGAAATCCACCCTCCCGCATTTCAACCCCGTAGGCGGCGAGGAGCGCTTCTGGCTCGGACCGGAAGGCGGCCCCTATTCCTTTTATTTTGCACCCGGAGCTGCGCAGAACTATGAGAACTGGCGCGTCCCGGCAGCTCTCGACACCCTGCCGTTCGCGGTTGCCGAGGCTTCGAAGCGCAAAGTCCGGCTGATGCAGGAGGTGGAACTGGGAAACGCATCCGGACACCGGTTCCGGATCGGCATCGAACGCAGCATCGAGCTGCTCCGCCCCGCCGAATCCGAATTTCTGCGCAAGATTCCGGCCGCGGGCAGGCTCGACACCGTCATCTACCGCAGCGTGAACCGCATCACCAACCTCGGGGAACAGGCCTGGACTCCCCAAAGCGGGGCCCCTTCGATCTGGATGCTCGGCATGTTCCCGCCCACGACCTCGACAACCGTCTTCATCCCCTACGCCAACCCCGGCTCGGGCGAGATCGTCCGCAGCGACTATTTCGGGGCGATGCCGGCCAACCGGCTCCGGGTCAGCCCGGGACTGGTCTGCATGCGCATCGACGGAGCTTTCCGCTCCAAGATCGGCATCCCGGCAGGCCGCGACACCGGCTGCTGCGGCAGCTACGACCCCAAGGCCGGCTGCATCACCCTCATCCGCCACACCCGCTCGACCGAGGGCGACCGCTACGTGGACAGCCGCTGGGGCCATCAGGATGACCCGTTCGGCGGCGATGTCATCAACGCCTACAACGACGGCCCCACGGAGACCGGCGAGATCATGGGTCCCTTCTACGAACTCGAAACCTCGTCGTCGGCCGCCTTCCTGCAACCCGGAGCATCGAAGACTCACATCCAGGAGGTCTACCACCTGACGGGAGAGCCCACCGGTCTGGATGCCGTTCTCGAGGCGATTGTCCCGGGAGGGGCCGCGGCCGTGAAAAATGCATTCAAACTCTAAAACATACACACCATGCAACCCGAAACTACCTACACCATCGGAATCGACTTCGGTAGCGATTCCGTACGGAGTCTCGTCGTCGACACGAAGGACGGAGCGACCGTAGCGACCGCCGTCGTAACCTATCCGCGCTGGAAGCAGGGACTCTACTGCGATCCCCGCCGGAACCAATACCGCCAACACCCGCTCGACTACCTCGAATCGCTCGAGCAGTGCATCCGCGAGGCCCTGCAGGCATGTGGTCCGGAGGTTGCCGCACGGATCTGCGGCATCAGTTTCGACACAACGGCCTCGACCCCCGTCCTGACCGATGCGACCGGCACACCGCTGTCGCTGTTACCCGAATTTGCCGAACACCCCGATGCGATGTTCATCCTCTGGAAAGACCACACGGCCCTTGCCGAAGCGGACGAGATCAACGCCCTATCGAAACGCTGGGAGATTGACTACACCCGTTACAGCGGCGGTTCATACTCCTGCGAATGGGCATGGGCCAAGATGCTGCACGTCCTGCGCCACGCCCCCGAACTGCGCGAAAAGGCCTATTCGTGGGTGGAGCATTGCGACTGGATGGCCGGTGTGCTCACCGGCAACACCCGTCCCGAGACCATGCCCCGCAGCCGTTGCGTGGCCGGGCACAAGGCCATGTGGCACGAGACATGGGGAGGCCTCCCCGCGGCTTCGTTTTTCGAGGCTGTCGACCCGCTGTACAACTTGTTCCGGGGACACCTCTACACACGGACCTCGACGGCCGACGAATGCGTCGGACACCTCACCGAGGAGTGGGCCCGCCGCCTGGGACTCCGGGCCGGCATCGCCATCGGCATCGGGGCCATCGACTGCCATTTCGGGGCCGTCGGAGCGGGCATCCGCCCCGGAACGCTGGTAAAGGTGATGGGCACCTCGACCTGCGACATTGCCGTCGCCACGTATGACGAGATCGGCGACAAGGCCGTCCGCGGCATATGCGGACAGGTCGACGGCTCGGTCCTCCCCGGGCTGGTCGGGCTCGAGGCCGGGCAATCGGCCTTCGGCGACATATACGCCTGGTTCCGCCGCATGCTGGCGTGGCCCCTGCCGCAGCTGTGCCCCGAGCGGAGCGACCTCGAAGGCGAGATTCTCAACCGGCTGACGGAGGAGGCGCAAAAACTGCCCGTCACGGAGGAGGACCCCGTGGCTCTCGACTGGCACAACGGACGCCGGACACCGGACCTCGATCCCCGCATGCGCGGTGCCATCGAAGGGCTGACGCTGGGCACCTCGGCGCCGGCCGTCTTCAAGGCACTGGTCGAAGCGACGGCCTTCGGATCACGGGCCATCAACGAACGCTTCCGCGAAGAGGGTGTCAGCATCGACGAGGTGATCGCCATCGGCGGCATTGCCCGCAAATCGCCCTTCGTCATGCAGACCATGGCCGACATTGCCGGCATGAAGATCCGCGTGCTGGACAGCGACCAGGCGTGCGCCTTGGGAGCCGCCATGTTCGCCTCGGTCGTCAGCGGCGTCCATCCCGACATCGCAACGGCACAGCAGGTGATGAAGCCGGGATTTTCGGCCGAATACACCCCCGACCCGCAGCGGCAGGCCATCTACGACAAACTCTACGCCCGTTACCAGAGCTTCGGGCAAAGCCAGAAGAATAGTTAGATTGATGATGTGCATTTCAAACAAGGGATTGGTGATTTTTTTACCAATCCCTTGTCTTTTAGCGTGTAATAATGTTCTTAAAATTAATTTTATTGTAAAAATGAATGAAGCATGATATTGAATTGGAAATTAATTGCTTTTTAAGTATGCATGAAGTGTATTGTAACGTTTCACTTTGCCCATGAGGGTTTACTGAATGGAACTTAATATTATCTTTGCAACACAATCAAGCGTTCTTTCTAATCTAGTTATGCAAAATTGAGCGATTCAGAGAATATCGCTCGTCTCCAAATCGTTAGCTCTCAACTGGCGGACTTCTGTAAATATTTATCATTCAGCGGATATTTCTGAAATCAATGCCTTGCCATGTAGGTTGTAAGGGTCGTTGTTAGCCCTAACAGTTTGCTCCATGCTTTCAACTCTCGATTTATGTGAACCAGCACCTTATGCACTCGATTGTGGATTTGTTGTTCGGTGCGGTGTTCGTGACGGTCGAGAATCGGGAAGATATAATCCTCTTGCGAGGAGCCCTTACGGATGTACTTGTTGATAATTTGCTGTGCCAATGGATGCAAACGGCAGGTCATTGGCTTCCCCGTTTTGTGACGGCGGTAGTAAATCCGTCCCTCGTCCATGTCGGCATGGCGTAAGGTGGCGATGTCCTTGAAGTTGATTCCCGCCGAGAAGTATGAAAACAGAAAGATGTCCCGAGCAAATTCGGCATAACGTGACCTTGTTGGGGGTAGTTCTGTCTGCATCAATCGCTGGATGTCCTCTTTGTGGATGGCTCGTTTGCGGGTTGCTGTCCAATGTTTTCCGACCTTATATAGCAGGAACGGGTTTTCTTTGCAAAGGAAAATCTTATCGACAATAGCTTTGTTGTAAACAGCCTTGAGTACGCTGAATTTCGTGGCAATCGAGTTTGGCTGATTCCCCTCGTTATGCAGGAAGTATTCAAACTCGTTCAGTAGCGTGAGGGTTATCTCTTCAAACCGTAAAGGTGCGGGATGAAACTTGCCGAGGGAGGTTTGGGTTGCTGCATATTTGATGGCTGTATTGATTTTCCCTGCCCGCTTCATATCCGAGATTCTTTCCCTGAAATAGGTGCCTACAAACTGTGGCGTATATTTGGATGCGGTTCCGAACAGCGTACTGAAATCGACTGTCACGTCCAAAGCCTCCAGTCGTTGAATCTTCTTGCGATAAGAGGCCAGCGTGCTGTCGATCTTACTTTGCAGGATAGCGCGATCTGGACAGGCTGCTGTCAGCATTTCAGCCTCTTTGTCCCAGTAGCGCGGTTCAACGGAGATGCCGAGCGAGACGAGTTTGTGGGCTCGTTGGTGGGTGAAGCGGATTGCCAAAGGAGACTTGCCGTTTTTGTAAATGATCTCGGTGCGGCAAATTGCTTTGATTTTCATGTGTTTGCGTATTATGCAAACAACACGGGTTGTCAGAACTCTATGTGTAACATTATGTGTAACAAAACGCCGAAAATCTCCTGTTTTTGCTCGGAATAGTCCCGATTTGGCCTCGGACTGCCTGTCTGCATCTGCAGGCACAAGAACCGTACAAAATGAAAAAGCCTTACATATCATGGATACATAAGGCTTTTTGCTTGTTTCGGCGTCTTTTCGCGTCGCCTTCCAGAGCTGTTGACGAGGCTTGAACTCGTGACCTCTTCCTTACCAAGGAAGTGCTCTACCACTGAGCTACAACAGCAGTTTCCTCCGTTGAGTGGTGCAAAAGTACATAAGAAAAATGAATTGACCAAAAAAATATGCGTTTTTCCCAAATATTTTCTATCTTTACTACCAAATTATAACTTAAACCCGATGAAACGTATTCTGATAGTAGGTGCCGGAGGCCAGATTGGTTCCGAGCTGACAGTCTTTTTGCGCGGGATTTATGGCGGCTCGAATGTCGTGGCCACCGATATGCGCGAATGCCGCAATCTGGGCGAGGATGGACCCTTCGAGGTGTTGAATGCCCTCGATGCTACGGCCATGGCCTCGGTCGTGGCCCGTTACCACGTTGATGCCATCTTCAACCTCGTGGCGCTGCTCTCGGCTGTCGGCGAGCGCAACCCCCAGATGGCCTGGAATGTCAATATGGGCGCGCTGAACAACTCCCTTGAAGTGGCCCGCCAGCACCATTGTTCCCTCTTCACCCCCTCGTCGATCGGAGCCTTCGGCCCCACGTCGCCCAAGGACAAGACTCCGCAGGATACCATCATGCAGCCGACGACCATCTATGGCGTCTGCAAGGTTACGGGTGAACTGCTGAGCAACTATTACCATCACAAGTATGGCGTTGATACGCGTTCGGTGCGCTTCCCGGGCATCATCTCGAACGTCACGCTGCCCGGTGGCGGTACGACCGACTATGCCGTGGAGATCTACTACGAGGCTATTCGCAGCGGGCACTTCACCTGTCCCGTTCCGGGCGACGTCTATATGGACATGATCTACATGCCCGATGCCCTGCGCGCTTGCGTGGAGCTGATGGAGGCCGACCCCTCGAAGCTCGTCCACCGCAACAGCTTCAACCTCGCATCGATGAGCTTCACGCCGGAGATCATCTATGCCGAGATCCGGAAGCGGCTGCCCGACTTCACGATGAACTACGACATCGACCCCGTGAAGAAGGAGATCGCCGAGAGCTGGCCCAATTCGCTGGACGACACCTGCGCCCGCGAGGAGTGGGGCTGGAAACCCGAATGGGACCTTTCGCGCATGACCGACGACATGTTGGCTCACATCCGCACCAAACTGGGCAAGAACTGATCGGCATTTTCCGCTCCCGTCATCCGCCCATGCGGCACCCGGACTCCTTTGCTTGTCCGGCCGATTGTGGCGCTGGCGCCCGGATGCGGATCGTATGACCCATGGAAAGACCGTCGGGGCAGGATATTTGCTCCGACGGCTTTTTCGTAAGATTCAAATGTACGGACAAGCATGAAAAAACGGATTTTTCGGGGTGTGGTCATCGCTGTGGCGATTGTGGCGGCACTTCTCGTGGGAGGAAGTCTCTATCTGTTGCGCTATTCGTTGCAGCCGCAGGCGACGATCGAGGCCAAGAATGCCTCCTCCTATAAATATATGTATGAGGAGTATCCCTTCCTGCGGCCGTGGGTCGACAGCCTCCGCCGGGTGGGGGCGCTGCGCGATACGTCGATCCTCGGGCGCGAGGGTGAACGGCTGCATGCCCTTTACGTGCGGGCCCCGCAGCCCACGGACCGCACGGCGGTCATCGTTCACGGCTACACGGACAATGCCGTGCGGATGCTGATGATCGGCTACCTCTACAACTGCGACCTGGGGTTCAACATCCTGCTGCCGGATCTCTACTACCACGGGGAGAGTGCGGGTCGCGCCATCCAGATGGGGTGGAAGGACCGGCTCGACGTGCTGCGCTGGATGGAGATTGCCAACGGGCTCTTCGGCGGGGCGACACGGATGGTGGTCCACGGCATCTCGATGGGAGCCGCCACGACGATGATGGTCTCGGGCGAGGTGCAGCAGCCCTACGTGCGGTGTTTCGTCGAGGATTGCGGCTACACGAGCGTCTGGGACGAGTTTGCGAAGGAGCTTCGCGAGCAGTTCCACCTGCCGGCCTTTCCGCTGCTGGATGTGGCCAGCGGGCTGTGCGGCGTGAAGTTCGGCTGGACGTTCCGCGAGGCGTCGGCGCTGAAGCAGGTGGCCCGGTGCGGCCTTCCGATGTTGTTCATCCACGGCGATGCGGACGACTATGTGCCGACATGGATGGTCTATCCGCTGTATGAGGCCAAACCCGGCGCGAAGGAGTTGTGGATCGTGCCGGAGGCGACGCACGCCATGTCGTATCACGATCAGCGCGAGGAGTATACGCGGCGCGTGGGCGAGTTTGTCGGGAGGTATATTCCCGTGAATTGAAATACAGGGAAGACAATGGATAAGAACGGGGAGATGTCGAGGAGTGCAACGTTTTATCGTATGCTTGAAGAGTCGATCGGTCGGCTGCCTGCCGAGGTCAGGGCCCGGCTTTATCGTCCTTGTGCCGAGGCGTGTGTCCGCGACGGCGTGTTGCTCGAGTTGCGTCGGCAATTTGAAGAGTGTGGCTGTGACCTCGATCGGCAGTATGCGAAATATGGGAGGACCCCGTTTTTCTTCGCTGATGTCATTGAGCCGGGGCGGGTTTATGAGATGGGGTATCCGCGTTGTTTGTGCCCGCAGGTTGAGGCGGGATTTGTGGCGGCTCCGACCCATTGTGAATGCTCGCGTCAGAGTATTCTCTATGTGTTGGAGACATTATTGCCCGGGCGAGTTGTTGAGGTGGAGACGCTTGAAACGGTATTGGCCGGTGGCTCGGAGTGTCGTTTCCGGGTGACTGTAAAATAAACCGGTTGCCAATTCCCGACTTCTGCTTGCCCGGCTTTGCACCACAAAAAACCGGAGGTTCCTGCGAACCCCCGGTTTTTACTTTTCGGAATGCTCCGATTATTCGGCCTTGCCGTCCGACCCCAGAACTTCCTTGATCTTGTGGATGTAGAGCTTCTTCATGTTGTCGCGAGCCGGACCCAGGTACTTGCGGGGGTCGAACTCGGCAGGATTCGTGGCGAAGACCTTGCGGATGGCGGCGGTCATGGCCAGACGCGAGTCGGAGTCGATGTTGATCTTGCAGACGGCGCTCTTGGCGGCCTTGCGCAGCTCCTCCTCGGGAATACCTACGGCAGCCTTCAGCGCACCGCCGTACTTGTTGATCGTGTCGACCTCCTCCTGGGGAACCGACGACGATCCGTGGAGCACGATGGGGAAGCCCGGAAGCTCCTTCTCGATGGCCTCCAGCACGTCGAATGCCAGTGGGGGCGGAACCAGACGGCCCGTCTTCGGGTCAACGGTGCACTGCTCGGGGGTGAACTTGTAGGCTCCGTGCGAGGTGCCGATCGAGATGGCCAGCGAGTCTACGCCGGTCTTCGTAACGAAGTCAACAACCTCCTCGGGTTTGGTGTAGTGGCTCTCGGCGGCGGAAACCTCGTCCTCGACGCCGGCCAGCACGCCCAGCTCGCCCTCGACCGTTACGTCGAACTGGTGAGCGTATTCGACGACCTTCTTCGTCAGGGCGACGTTCTCGTCATAGGGCAGCGACGAGCCGTCGATCATCACCGACGAGAAGCCCATGTCGACGCAGCTCTTGCAGAGCTCGAACGAATCTCCGTGGTCGAGGTGCAGCACGATCTGGGGATGAGCCCAGCCCAGCTCCTTGGCATACTCCACGGCACCTTCGGCCATGTAGCGCAGCAGGGTCTGGTTGGCGTAGTTGCGGGCGCCCTTCGATACCTGCAGGATCACCGGCGACTTGGTCTCGGCAGCGGCCTGGATAATGGCCTGGAGCTGCTCCATGTTGTTGAAGTTGAATGCCGGAACGGCATAACCTCCCTTGATGGCCTTGGCAAACATCTCACGGGTGTTCACGAGGCCCAGATCTTTGTACGATACCATAATATTAGTTGTTAGAGAATTTGAGTCTCATCAAAAACCGCACAAATTTACTAAAAAATCTAAATAATAATCTCTTTTTGTGAAAAAAATAACAGAGGGTCGGAAATAGTTTGTACAATCCGGATTGTTTTTTGTACTTTTGCCGTAGCGAAAACACCGATACACGGCGCAAACAACAACAAACACATACGATCATGGCAGAATTCATCTATCAGGAGCCGTTCCCGATCGAGGCGGACAAAACTCAGTATCGTCTTTTGACGAAGGATTACGTAAAGGTCGTGGAGTGCGACGGCCGCAAGATCCTGAAGGTTGATCCGAAGGGGCTGGAACTCTTGTCGAAGGCCGCCTACAGCGACGTTTCGTTCTACCTGCGTCCGGCGCACCTGCAGAAGCTGCGCAACATCCTCGAGGATCCCGAAGCGACGGACAACGACAAGTTCGTGGCCTATACGATGCTGCTGAACCAGTGCGTGGCGGCCGAGGGCGAACTCCCGACCTGCCAGGATACGGGTACGGCCATCTGCATCGCCCACAAGGGTGAGGACGTGTGGACCGGAGCCGACGATGCCGAGTGCATCGCCCGCGGCGTCTACGAGACCTACCGCGACCGCAACCTGCGCTACTCGCAGGTGGTGCCCTTCTCGATGATCGACGAGAAGAACTCCGGCACGAACCTCCCGGCGCAGATCGACATCTACGGCGGCAAACCCGGCATGGAGTATGAATTCCTCTTCATCACCAAGGGCGGCGGCTCGGCCAACAAAACCTTCCTCTACCAGCAGACCAAGGCGCTGCTCAACGAGGAGTCGCTGACGAAGTTCATCCAGCAGCATATCTTCGACCTCGGCACGTCGGCCTGCCCGCCCTACCACCTGGCCATCTGCATCGGCGGCACGTCGGCCGAAATGTGCCTCTCGACCGTGAAGAAGGCTTCGGCCGGCTATCTCGACGAGCTGCCCACCTCGGGCAACGAGGGCGGCCGCTGCTTCCGCGATCTGGAGTGGGAGGAGAAGGTGCTGAAGATCTGCCGCGAGAGCGGTGTGGGTGCCCAGTTCGGCGGCAAGTACCTGGTGCATGACGTACGCGTGATCCGCGCTCCGCGCCACGCCGCCTCGTGCCCGGTGGCCATCGGCGTCAGCTGCTCGGCCGACCGCAACATCAAGGCCAAGATCACGCCCGAGGGTATCTTCCTCGAGGAGCTGGAGAAGAATCCGGCCCGCTTCCTGCCGGCCGAGGCTCCGGCCATGTCGCCCGCGGTGGACATCGACCTGGACGAGGGTATGGACAAGGTGCGCGAGATCCTGACCAAATACCCGATCAAGACGCGTCTGAACCTGCGCGGTACGCTCATCGTGGCCCGCGACATCGCCCACGCCCGCATCAAGCAGATGCTCGACGAGGGCAAGCCGATGCCCGAATACTTCAAGAAACACCCGGTCTACTACGCCGGTCCGGCCAAGACGCCGCAGGGCATGGCTTCGGGATCGTTCGGCCCGACGACGGCCGGACGTATGGACCCCTACGTGGATCTGTTCCAGAAACACGGCGGTTCGCTGGTGATGGTGGCCAAGGGCAACCGCTCGCAGGCCGTCACGGATGCCTGCAAGGCCAACGGCGGATTCTACCTCGGTTCGATCGGCGGTCCGGCCGCCATTCTGGCCAAGAACTCGATCAAGTCGGTCGAGGTGGTCGACTTCCCCGAACTGGGCATGGAGGCCGTGCGCAAGATCTATGTCGAGAACTTCCCGGCCTTCATCATCGTCGACGACAAGGGCAACGACTTCTTCGCCGAATTCAAGCACTGAAAATCCGCCCTCGGGAGATACTAAAGGGCTGGAAGTTGCGTTGTAATTTCGGCTGAGGGGGCGAGAACCCTCCTCGGGCCCCGGAACACCGTCAGGCGGCAAACGTCGTGCGGGGTTGCGGCGTGCATGATTAACCGATCTATCGCTTTGTAAACTGTAATGAGAGCATTCTTTGCGAAATTGTCTCTGGTGGCGCTCCTCGTGCTGGCGGTCTTTCCGGCGCGTGCCGACGAGGAGGTCACTTTCGAGGCCAACTCACCGCTGACGGTTGCCGTCGGCGGGGCGTTCCGTGTGGAGTTCTCGCTCAACGCCAAACCCGACAAGGGGTCGTTCGTGGCCCCTTCGTTCGAGGGTTTTGACGTGCTGGCGGGACCGGCCGAGTCCACGGGCTCCTCGATCCAGATCATCAACGGCTCGATGACCAAGAGCGTCAGCCATACCTATACGTATGTGCTGCTGCCGCAGTCGGCGGGTACGGTGACGATCGGTCCGGCGGAGGTCAAGGTCGACGGCCGAACCTATCGCACGCGTCAGCTGCCCATCGAGGTGGTGGACGAGGGGGATGGCGGCCGTTCGCAACAGCAGCAACCGCAAAGCTCCGGTTCGGGGGATCGCCAGGATGCCCAGAGCCAGATCGGCAAGGACGACATCCTGCTGCGGGCCGTCGTGTCGCGCACGTCGGTCTTCAAGAACGAGCCGCTGCACGTGGCCTTCAAACTCTATACGCGGGTGCCGTATGTGAATGTGGTGCCCGAATCGGCGCCGTCGTTCAACGGCTTCTGGTCGCAGGATCTGACCAACCCGAATGCCGAACAGGTGGGGCGCGAAACCTACAACGGCAAGGTCTACGAGACGCGCGTGCTGATCGACTACCTGCTCTATCCGCAGCAGGTCGGACAGCTGACGATCGATCCCGTGGAGATGACCGTCGTGGCGCAGGTGGTGATCCAGAGCCGCAATGCCGATCCCTTCTTCGGCATGGGGCGCGAGGTGCTCAACGTGCCGCGCAAGGTGAAGAGCCAGCGTGTGACGGTGACGGTCAAACCGCTGCCCGACGGAGCGCCGGCCAGTTTCAACGGAGCCGTGGGCTCCTTCACGATGGAGACCAATCCGCCTGCGGAACGCTTTGCGGCCAACTCCGGGGCCAGCCTGACGGCCAAGATTTCGGGACGCGGCAACCTGACCTTCGTGCAGGCTCCGAAGCTGCAGCTTCCGGCCTCGTTCGAACTCTACAACGTGAAGACCACCGAGTCGATCAACGCCTCGACGACCGGCATTACGGGGTACCGTCAGTTCGAATACCCCTTCATTGCGCGGGCCGAGGGCAGCTACGAGGTTGAGCCGCTGGAGTTCACCTATTTCGATCCGCAGCGCATGGAGTACGTGACGCTCCGCTCGAAGGCGATGAATCTCGAGGTGACGCCCGATGTTTCGGGCAGCGGCGATGCCGTGGTGATGCAGGGGCGCGGCATGTCGAAGGAGGACGTCCGGTTGCTGGGCGAGGATATCCGCTTCATCAAGCTGGGAGCGGCCCAGTTGCGGACGGTTGCCGTGCCGTTCCTCTTCAGCGCGGCCTACTGGATCGTGCTGGTTGGCATTCTGATCCTCTTCGCGCTGGTCTACATGGCGCTGCGGCGCCAGATCCGCGAATCGCAGAACGTGGCGCTGGTCCGCGGCAAACGGGCCAACAAGGTGGCCGTGCAGCGCTTCCGGACGGCCAAACGCTACATGGAGGAGCAGAACCGCCATGCCTTCTACGAGGAGATGCTGCGGGCGCTGTGGGGCTACATGAGCGACAAGTTCAACATCCCGATGGCCAACCTGACGAAGGAGAATGTCCGCGAGGAGTTGCACAAGCGCGGCATTTCGGCCGAAGATTCGCAGCGCTTCACGGACATCATCACCCGCTGCGACGAGGCGCAGTACTCGCCGGTCGAGTCGACGCGCATGAGCGACGTCTATTCGGAGGGCGTGAATCTGATTTCGCGCATCGAGTCGGTGATAAAACGATAGTTGTTATGAAGCGATTGACCCTATTTCTGATCCTGTCATTCGGCGTTCCGTGCGCATGGGCGCAGGAGGGTATCGACAGCACGAAATTAGCCCAAATATCAGAGGCTAAAACCTTGGTAAAAACTGCGGTGCAGGCTGTTGCGGAAGGCGTTGTCGAAGGACTTGCCGGTGTTTGTGATGAGCCCGACGCTGTGGAGGCTTCGTCCGAACAGCTGTGGGATCGGGCCAACACGGCCTATCTCAACGGTGATTACCACGCCGCGACGTCAATTTACGAAGAGATCCTCTCCCGCGGCCTGAGCTCGATGAAACTCTACTACAACCTGGGCAACTCCTGCTTCAAGGAGGGACGCCTGGGCGAGGCGATCCTCTACTACAACCGGGCGTTGCGCCTGGCGCCGGGCAACGACGACATCCGCTATAACCTGCGGGTGGCCGAGTCCCGGACGAAGGACAGCATTGAGGAGATTCCGGAGTTCTTCCTCACGGGATGGCTGCGCACGCTGCGCCATGCGATGAGTTGTACGGCTTGGAGCATCTTCTCGCTGGTGGCTCTGGCTGCGGCGCTGGGACTCTTCCTGCTCTATCTGCTGGCCCGTCGGTTGTCGCTGCGCAAGGCGGGGTTCTACGGAACGATGATTGCCGTGCTGCTCTGCATCGCGACGACGTGGTGTGCCGCGGGCGAGCGTCGCGAGATGCTCGACGATACGCAGGCCGTGGTGATGTCGCTTTCGACGGCCGTGAAGAGTTCGCCCGACAAGTCGGCCACGGACCTCTTCGTGCTGCACGAGGGGACGCGGGTCGAGATCACCAACCGCCTCGAGGGGTGGTGTGAGATTACCATCGCCGACGGCAAGAAGGGGTGGCTCGAGTCGAAAAACATCGAAACGATTTAGATGTCGCAGCTCCTGCAGAATGTGGTCGGGGAGTTGTCGAAACTCCCGGGCGTGGGTCGGCGGACGGCCCTGCGGCTGGCGATCCACCTCTTGCGGATGGACCGCGAGGAGGTGGCCCAGATGACGGAGAGCATCGACCGCTTCCGCAACGAGATCCGCTACTGCGCTCGGTGCAACAACCTCTCGGACGAGGAGATCTGTCCGATCTGTGCCGATGCCGAGCGTGACCATACGACGATCTGCGTCGTCGAACAGGTGGCTGATGTCCTCTCGATCGAGAATACGCGCCAGTACCGCGGGCTTTATCACGTGCTGGGCGGTCTGATCTCGCCGATGCAGGGCATTTCGCCTTCGGACCTGAAGATCGACCTGCTCTGCGACCGGATTGCGGCGGGAGGTGTCGAGGAGGTGATCCTGGCCATCTCGACCTCGGTCGAGGGTGAAACGACGCTCTTCTACCTGATGAACCGCCTGCGGCAGTTCGCGGGGCTGAAGATCACCTCCATAGCGCGGGGAATCGGATTCGGCGACGAACTGGAGTATGTCGACGAACTGACCATCACCCACGCTCTGCGCAACCGCCGCGAAATCGAATAGCGGGCGAGCGGGGGGCCTAACTGGGGGCGAGCGAAGGGCCGGAAGAGGGACTGAGTGAAGTCGGGAGAGGACCGAGTGAGTCTGGGAGCGGGACCGGGCAGAGCCGGGCGAGGATAAAAAAGAAGGAAGAAAGAGACTGGAGACTGAAGTTAAGAGATATTAAGAACTATTTTTCTAATAAACGTTTATAAACAAACGAATTATGGAATTTCTGACAAACGAGAAACTCACCATCGTGGGTGCAGCCGGCATGATCGGCTCGAACATGGCGCAGACGGCATTGATGATGCATCTTACGCCGAACATTTGCCTCTATGATCCTTTTGGCCCGGCGCTGGAGGGTGTTGCCGAGGAACTTTATCACTGCGCTTTCGAGGGGGTGAACATCACCTGGACGACCGACGTGAAGGAGGCCCTGACGGGTGCCGCCTATGTGGTATCGTCGGGAGGTGCCGCCCGCAAGGCCGGCATGACGCGTGAGGACCTGCTTAAGGGCAACGCCCAGATCGCCGAGGACTTCGGCAAGAACCTCAAGGCCTACTGCTCCGATGTAAAGCACGTGGTCGTGATCTTCAACCCGGCCGACATTACGGGTCTGATCACGCTGATCTACAGCGGTCTGAAGCCTTCGCAGCTGACGACGCTGGCAGCGCTGGATTCGACGCGTCTGCGTTCGGAGCTGGCCAAGTACTTCAAGATTTCGCCCGACGAAGTGCGCAACTGCCGTACGTATGGTGGTCACGGCGAGCAGATGGCCGTCTTCGCTTCGACGACGATGGTGGCCGGCAAGCCCCTGTCGGAGCTCATCGGCAAGGAGATGCCCGAGGCTGACTGGGAGGCCCTGCAGCAGCGTGTGATCCAGGGTGGAAAGCACATCATCGACCTGCGCGGACGTTCGTCGTTCCAGAGCCCGGCCTATGTTTCGATCTGCATGATCGCCGCCGCCATGGGTGGCAAACCCTTCGAGTACCCGGCCGGAACCTACGTGCACAACGGCGAGTTCAACCACATCATGATGGCCATGGAGACCGAGATCACGAAGGAGGGTGTTCACTACAAGGATGTGAAGGGTACGCCCGAGGAGCACAAGAAGCTCCGCGAGAGCTACGAGCACCTTGTCAAGTTGCGCGACGAGGTGATCGAGATGGGTGTGCTGCCCGCCATCGACAAGTGGGGCGAGCTGAACCCGAATCTCAAGTAATCGGGACGCGCGTCCGACAACGAACGAGCCCTCTTCCCGTGCACGGGAAGAGGGCTTTTTCGTGAGCGGTCGGCAAGGAACGGTCGGCAAGGAACAGGGGCGGCCTCGAACCGGGACGCTTCAAACAAGAACAGCTTCGAGCGGAGAAGGGATTTCGGGGGACTGATCGCTCCGAAGGGCGCATTGGCCGGTTGGCTGTCCGGACCCGTTGTGATCGGGCGTTGTTCGCAGCAGGCGGTCGGTTGTCTGTTCCGGCTGCGATCGGGTGCCGGCCGTGGCCGGCGATTGGTGGCCGGTCACGGCGGTTTGTTGTCAGTCCCGGTTGCGGTCTTGCTTTGTCGGTTGCTGCCGCTGGCGGAAATCGACCGGAATGCAAAATTTGACCGGCACCTTCCGGTCGAACTGTCGTCCCGGCTCCCAGCGGGGCGACTGCTTCAGCACGCGGACGACCTCGTCGGAGAGCGAGCGGTCGGGGCTCTGAAGAATCCGGATCTGCGTGAGCCTTCCGGTCGTGTCGATCACGAACGAGACGACCACGCGCCCCGGAATTCCGCTCCCCGGGACGATCTTCGACGGAGCAATCCGCTCCTGCACCCACTTCCGGAAGCCGTTGAGGTCTTGCCCCTGGAAGCGGGGCAGCGTCTCTGCACTGACGAACGGGAGATCCTCCTTCATCTTCTCTTCCGGCCGTGGGGTCTGTTCCGCAAGGGTCGGGGCTTCGAACCGCTCCGCCCGGTGCAGGGCTATCAGCCCGGTTGTCAGCGCGGCAATCAGCAGAACGGCCGCTGCCGCGACGTATGAGACGCCGGTGTCGACGCCGTGTCTCGAGTGCCGCCCGTGCGGAGCTGCTGCCGGCGCTCCTCGTCGGCCAGCAGTTCGTCATCGTCCGGACGGAGCGGATTTTTCTCGGGGAGTTGCATGGTTGGCGGGTTCTGACGGGTAAAGTTACTTGTTTTTTCGTGCGGATTTATGTATTTTTAAGGGTTTCCGCATCCAATAGATGCAACCGTTGCACAAAATGCATAAATTGGAACGATGAAAATGAAAGCAATGACTCTTTTTTCGAAGCAGGTTCTGTTGGCCCTGCTGCTGATGACGGCCGCCGGTGCCGTGGCTCAACCGGCACAACCGGCACAACCGGCACAACCAACCGAATCCCGATCCAAAACCGGGGACCTGACGGGGGACGGCTTGAGGTCCCGGATCGTCAAACTCGATGAGGTGATCCGCCGCCTCGATCTGCAACTCAACCAACTGACCTGGAAGGTTTACCTCGACTATGCCGAACAGGCGCGGATCACCCCCAAGGTCTTCTCCCTGCCCGGGCTGAACTATGCGCGGCTGCGTGATACGGTGCCGGCCATCGATCGGCTTGGCGAGCGGTTGCGCGCCGCCTCGGAGGCCTACACGGCCATTCTGCGCACCGATCCGCAGTACGATACCATCCATCAGGAGTATGTGGCGCTCCGCGGGGTGAAGGATTCCGAGCGCGAGTCGGCCAACAAGATGCACTACAACCAGATGTATGCGCGTCTGCGGGCCGGGAATCCCGACTATGAACCGGCTCTGGAACGCAAGCGTGAGGCCGAGCGGCAGCGCAACATGGCTATTCTGCGCTATATGGTCGATTATTACGGGACGAAGGGGTGGATTCTGTCGACTGATCCGCTGTTGTCCCGTTTTACGTCGGCGTGGAAGGAGCTGGAGGGGCGTTGCCCGGAGATCGGTCTCCTGCAGGACGAACTCTCGCAGCTGCGCAGGCTTCGGCGCGAACTCAACGAACGGCTTCTGCGTGAGCAGTTCAATCCCGGTTGCGTGGCCGACACGGCCGCTTCGGCCGGGCCGCAGGAAGAGTGACTGTCGAACAAGCCGTTCCTGTGAGCGAGGCATCGCACGGATCGGACGGATACGGCGGCCGCAAAAGAAAACGGCGGAACCGAGGAGGATCGGTTTCGCCGTTTCGCGTCGTGGAAAGCTGCCTAGTTGGCCGGTTTGGCCTTCGGGTCGGTCGGTGCCGGGATGGCCTGGAAGACGGCCCGCAGTTCGCCGTTCGAGAGGATCAGCAGCATCGGACCGTCCATGTCGTAGTGGGTGGCCGATTCGAGGGCTTCGATAAAGGCCCGCTCGTGTTTCATGTCGGGGCATGCCATGCGGGTCGAGGCCAGGGGCCCGATCTTCAGCGAGCGGTCCTTGTCACTCTGGTAGGGACCGAAGATGCGGTTGCAGTCTCCGGCGCCCGAGAGTTTGCCCTGCTCCGTGAGGGTGATGGTGAAGCGTCCCTCGACGGGGCGGATCGTTTCGCCGCCGAGCTGGATCAGCTGCCATTCGGTGCCGACCAGCGGACGGCGGGTTTTCCGCTGATAGGAGCGGCAGTGGCAGCAACCGGCCATCAGAAGCACCAGAGCGGCGGCTACCGTCATGCGTAACAGATTTTTCATCATTTTCCGATTTGAGTTTTGCCGCAAAGATAGCGAAAGCCGGGGGCAGAGACAAATCGAAAATGGAATTTTCAGGATTTGGCTGTGCCGAGGCGCCTCCTGTCCAAGACGAAGTCAAGGATAGCGGAAGCCGATGCCGTTCGGGAAATTTTTTGCCGAAGCAGCCCCGATATCCTGCAAATATCGGAAATAAATCGTACCTTTGGTGTCCCAACGATCCAATACGTATGAAAAAGATCATCGCTTCACCGCAGGCCCCCAAAGCCGTGGGGCCTTATTCCCAGGCCGTTGAGACGGGTGGGACGCTTTATGTTTCGGGTCAGCTGCCCATCGACGGCGCCACGGGCCAGATGTCCGAGGGTGTCGAGGCGCAGACGCGCCAGTCGCTGACCAACATCGGCCATATCCTCCGCGAAGCCGGTTATGACTTCCGTGATGTGGTGAAGACGACCGTCCTGCTGCAGTCGATGGGAGACTTCGCGGCGATGAATGCCGTCTATGCGGAGTTCTTCACGGGTGACATGCCGGCACGGGTCTGCTACCAGGTGGCCGCTCTTCCGATGGGCGCGCTGGTCGAGATCGATGCCGTGGCCGTGAAGTGATCCTCCCGAATCCGAACGAATGCGCGCCCCGGGAGTCTGGGGCGCGCCTTTTCGCCTATTGTAGATAAATTGTCGATAAGTTTGGTCCTCGAATTTGGCTTTTTAGGGGGAAAAGTCTGAAATTTGTAGAACCGCGGCTTTGCGCCGACCGCCCGGAAGCGAGGAGACCCGGAAGGGCGCCGACCGAAGAGACAAGAATCCAAAAAAAACACAAATATAGATAAGAATCAAGCCATTATGTCAAAAACAACCAATACCGAAGCTCCGCAGAAGGTCGATTACAACGATGCGGTTGCCGAGTCGAAGAAGTACTTCGAGGGGGACGATCTTGCCGCCACGGTGTGGGTGAGCAAGTACGCCCTGAAGGACTCCTTTGGAAACATCTATGAGCGCTCGCCACGGGAGATGCACCAGCGCATCGCCGCCGAGATCGAGCGCATCGAGCGCAAATATCCGAATCCCCTCTCCCGGGAGGAGGTCTTCGAGCTGCTCGACCACTTCCGCTACGTCATCCCGCAGGGCGGCCCGATGACCGGCATCGGCAACAATTTCCAGGTCGCTTCGCTGTCGAACTGCTTCGTCATCGGCCACAAGCATCCGGCCGACTCCTACGGCGGCATCTTCCGCATGGACGAGGAGCAGGTGCAGCTGATGAAACGCCGCGGCGGCGTGGGGCATGACCTCTCGCACATCCGCCCGACGGGCAGCCCGGTGCTCAATTCGGCCCTGACGTCGACGGGTATCGTCCCCTTCATGGAGCGCTACTCGAACTCGACGCGCGAGGTGGCCCAGGACGGCCGTCGCGGCGCCCTGATGCTGACCCTCTCGATCAAGCACCCCGATGCCGAGCGCTTCATCGACGCCAAGGTCGATACGGGCAAGGTCACGGGCGCCAACGTCTCGATCAAGATCGACGACGAGTTCATGCGGGCGGCGCTGGCCGGCAAGAAGTATCACCAGCAGTTCCCGATCGACTCGGATCATCCGAAATACGAGCAGGATATCGACGCCAAAAAGCTCTGGGACAAGATTATCCACAATGCGTGGAAGTCGGCCGAACCGGGCGTGCTGTTCTGGGATACGGTTCTGCGCGAAAGCATCCCGGACTGCTATGCCGACGAGGGCTTCGTGACGGTCTCGACCAACCCCTGCGGCGAGATTCCGCTCTGCCCCTACGACTCGTGCCGTCTGTTGGCGATGAACCTCTTCAGCTACGTGGACAATCCGTTCAAGCCCGATGCGAAGTTCAATTTCGAGAAGTTCCGCGACCATGTGGGCAAGGCCATGCACATGATGGACGACATCATCGATCTGGAGCTGGAGAAGGTCGAGCTGATCATCGACAAGATCGAGCATGATCCCGAGGATATGGATGTGCGCCGCGTGGAGCTGGAGCTCTGGAAGAAGATCCGCACGATGGCTCAGAAGGGCCGCCGCACGGGCCTCGGCATCACGGCCGAGGGCGACATGCTGGCCGCCCTGGGGCTGCGTTACGGTTCACAGGAGGCGATCGACTTTGCCGTCGAGGTGCAGAAGACCCTGGCGCTGGCCGCTTATCGGGCCTCGGTGCAGATGGCCGCCGAACGCGGCCCGTTCCCGATCTACGGCGCCGCCAAGGAGGTCAACAACCCGATGATCGCCCGCATCCGCGAGGCCGATCCCGAACTCTACGAGGAGATGATCAAGCACGGCCGCCGCAACATCGCCATGCTGACCATCGCCCCGACGGGCACCACGTCGCTCATGTCGCAGACTACGTCGGGCATTGAGCCGGTCTTCCGGACGGTCTACAAGCGCCGCCGCAAGATCAACCCCTCGGACCACGACACGCACGTCGACTACGAGGACGAAACGGGCGAAAAGTTCCAGGAGTACAACGTCTACCACCACAACTTTGTCAAGTGGCTCGAGGCGAACGGATACGATACGAAGAAACTGGCCACGATCTCCGACGAGGAGCTTGACGAGTGGGTGAAGGCTTCGCCCTATCACGGCGCTACAGCCAACGACATCGACTGGGTGGCCAAGGTCAAGATGCAGGGGGCCATCCAGAAGTGGGTCGACCACTCGATCTCGGTGACGGTCAACCTCCCGAACAACGTCTCGGAGGCGCTGGTGGCCGACGTCTACCGTACGGCTTGGGAGTGCGGCTGCAAGGGCGTCACGGTCTACCGCGACGGCTGCCGCTCGGGCGTGCTGCTCGACAAGAACTCGAAGAATAAGAAGCAGACCTGCGAGGAGCATCCGGGCGTGGCTCCGAAGCGACCGAAGTCGATTCCCGCGGACATCGTCCGTTTCAAGAACGGTACGGAGGACTGGATTGCCTTCGTCGGACTGCAGAACGGCCGTCCGTACGAGATCTTTACCGGTAAGATCGAGGAGGACGCCATGTACATCCCGCCCAAGATCAAGAAGGGCTATATCATTAAGGTGCGCGAGGAGGACGGCACGAAACGCTACGACTTCCAGTATACGGACCGTTACGGATATACGAACACGATCGGCGGCATCTCGCGTCTGTTCAACGAGGAGTTCTGGAATTACGCCAAGCTGATCTCGGGCGTGCTGCGCCATGGCATGCCGATCGAAAAGACGGTCTCGCTCATCGAATCGCTGCATTTGGACAGCGTCTCGATCAATACGTGGAAGACGGGTGTCTGCCGCGCCCTGAAGCAGTATATCGTCGACGGCACGAAGTCCAAGGGCAAATGCCCGAGCTGCGGTCAGGAGAACATGGCCTATCAGAACGGCTGTCTGACCTGCATGTCGTGCGGCTATTCGAAGTGCGGTTGATCGCTTGAAAGGGCACTTTTTGATGCAAAAACGGTCTGAAGCGGCAGCTTCGGACCTTTTTGCGTGGATAGCAGCCCGTTTTTGTACTTTTTTTGCAGAGAAGATCATCTGAATTGTGAAAAAATATGTACTTTTACACCGAAGATTGCAAATCAAATTTGTATGGATATGAAAAAAATTTTCCTGACATTCATGATTGCGGCATTCGCGGCTTCGGCCCAAGCCGAAGATACGCCCAAGAAGCCGAGTTTTGCGGGATTTGTCTCCAACGGATTTTGGGATAATTGGGAAATATCGGCCGGCCTGGGCGGCGGTACGGCTTTCTCGAACAGAGGCAACCTCGGTTCGTGGGGCGATCGTTTCGGATTCGAGGGTAATCTGTCGCTGACCAAGTGGCTGCACCCGGTTGTGGGAGTGCGCGGTCAGTTGCAGGGTGGCTGGTTCAATAATTTCGATGCCGATCTGGGCAAGCTGAAGTGGCCCTACCTCTTCGTGCATGCGGATGTGATGGTGAACGCCTCGAACTGGATCGGCGGTTATCGTGAGGATCGTGTATGGTATGCCGTGCCGTTCGCCGGCTTTGGTTACTTGGCTTCGAACTTCACGGACAAGAGCCAGCGGACGAGTCTTTCGGGTACCAATCAGGAGTTTGCCTTCACGGCCGGTCTGCTCAACAAGTTCCGTCTTTCGCCGGCTTTCGATTTCAACATTGAGCTCAAGGGGTTGATGGCCAAATCGGAGATTTGCCCGGCATCGGTGAGCGGGGCTTACATGTTTGGCTTCACGGCTACGGCCGGTATCACCTATCGTTTCAACCAGCGCAACTGGCAGCGTGGCGTGCCGGGATATACGGCCGAGGATATCCGCGCCTTCCAGGATGCCGTAGCGGCCGGCAATGCGGCGCTGGAGGCCTCGAAGGCTGAGAATGCCCGTCTGAACGAGGAGCTCGCTGCAGCACAGGCCGCCGCGAAGGAGGCCGAGACGGCTGCCGCCGAGGCTGAGGCCAAGGCTGCTGCCGAGGCCAAGAAGGTGAATACGTCGTCGAGCCCGACCTCGATCATCTTCTATGACTACAGCATGTCGAAACTCACGGCCAAGGACAAGACGCGTCTGGAGCTGACGGCCGATCTGATCAAGAACGGTCCGAAGGATCGGGTCTACACCATCCAGGGACACGCCGACCAGCAGACGGGTACGCCTGCCGGCAACAAGCGGGTGGCTGAAAACCGTGCCAAGAATGTCTACAACTACCTGATCAAGTGTGGCGTGAACCCCAAGCAGCTGACCTACGAGGGGCTGGGCAACGAACCCGACGTCTACAAGAACATCCAGAAGGCCAACCGTTCGGTGATCATCAAGTAACGACGCCGGATCGATTGGAGAGATCCATCAAAAGAGGGCATCCCGTCTTTGGACAGGGTGCTCTCTTTTTTGTGTCCGGGGGGCATTGTGTGCGACAGGAATGGTGCTGGCGGGAGCGGCCGGGATCGGTCCGCGGGGTATGGGATTGGATTGCAGGGGAACCGGTGTGGACCAATCGGGAGATGCCGTTCCGTCGTGGGGCCTCTCTGTTGCACGTTGGATGGGATTGTGGCTGGTGCAGACCGGTTGGGGAAGCTCTGTTGTGAGCCTTTTAGCGGCGGTTCGGATGGGGCTGCTGAATGTCCGGACCGATCTCTTCCGGAGAAGCGCCCGCCGCCTCGAGCGAAGTGTCTGCCGCCTCTGTCCGGGGTGCCGCCCGGTACGTTCGGGGGCGTTAGCGGATGATGACGGCGTTGACCAGCCGCACGCCCGAACGACGGTTGATCTCCTCCTTGAGGGCCTCGCGCTGGTAGAAGAGTTCGGAACGGACGACACTCGACCGGATTCGGGCGTAGAGAATGTGCTTTTCGAGACGCAACTCGGTCGTCTGGTCGGCAACGCGGTCCCCGACAATCTCCCGCCACGTATCGGGCAGTTTCCCTTCGGCCACCTTGGCGGCCACGTACGGGCGCTTGAAGAACTCGTCCAGCAATTCGCCCATCAGCATGGTTTTCGTGCGTCTCATGGTTCGTCTGTTTCGGTTGACTGCATTCCGGCTGCGGTCTCTTCCCGTGCCGGCTGATTGCCGCTCTCGTTTGCGATTCCGGCGGTTGCGGTTCCGGTCGTTTTGTCTGCTGCTCCGGTCTTCATGTCCGTGGTCTTGCTCTCTTTCTCCGCGGCCTGGGGCTTTTCATTTGCAGCCCCGGCGGTCTCTTTGGCTGTTTCGGTTTCTCCCGTTTGGGCCTCCTCTTCCAGTTGGCGGGCCGTCTTCCGCTCCTGCGTGATGGCACCGTCGGCTACCGAGAAGAGCGCGTAATCGCCTCCCGAACGGTCGAGGATCGCCTTCAGCCGCGTGGGGTTGCAGTCCGAAATGAGAATCTGCCCGAAGGTCTCCGACGAAACCAGCCGGATCAGCTGTTCGACCCGCCCGGCATCGAGCTTGTCGAAGAGGTCGTCCAGCAGCAGGACCGGGCGCTCGTGCTTCTCTTCGGCCACGATGGCATACTGGGCCAGCTTCAGGGCGATGAGGAACGACTTCTGCTGCCCCTGCGAACCGTATTTGCGCAGCGGATAGCCGCCGATCTTCAGCACCAGGTCGTCGCGGTGAATGCCGGCCGTCGTGAATTCGTTGACCAGATCCTTCTGCCGGGCCGCCCGCAGGATCTCCTCGAAAGGCCGCTCGTTCAACTCCGACTTGTAGAGCAGTTCGACCTGCTCGCGGTCCTCGGAGAGTGTCCGGTAGTAGCGGGCCACGATGGGCTGCAGCCGCTCGATCAGTTCCCGGCGGCGGGCATGGATCACGCGGCCGTGGTCGCAGAGCTGGCGGTCGTAGATCTCGAGCATCGTCTCGTCGGGCTGCATCTTGAGCAGACGGTTGCGCTCGGCCAGGACGGCGTTGTAACGCATGACGGCCTGCAGGTAGGGGCGGTCCAGCTGCGAAAGGACGGCGTTGAGGTAGCGGCGGCGTTCGTCTGCGGCTTCGGAGATCAGCGCACTGTCGGCCGGCGAGACGATGACCACGGGAATCAGCCCCACGTGGTCCGACAGCCGGTCATACTCCTTTCCGTTTCGTTTGAGGACCTTGCCGCCCTTGCGCGAGAAGGAGCAGACGATCACCTCGCGTTTGCCCGCATCGGTCGCGTAGGTCCCCTCGATGAGGAAGAAATCCGCGCCGTGGCGGATGCTTTGGCCGTCGGTCATCGGCAGCGACGACTTGCACATCGACAGGTAGTAGACCGCATCGATGACATTGGTCTTTCCGGCGCCGTTGTCGCCCACCAGCGCATTGATTCCGGGGCAGAGCAGGAGCTCCTCCTGGCGGATGTTTTTGAAATTCAGCAGCGCGATTTTCTTCAGATGCATAGGACAAAAATACAAAATTTCCGGACACGACATTGCACATTGTGAATAGTTTTGTATCTTTGCAAACTATCGTACGGATTATAAACTAAAAACAACAATAGCACTATGGCAAAACAGAACGTCGCCGAACCGGAAACTCTCGGCACGGCAATGAACAAAACGGAGCTCTTTTTCGAGGAGAACGGTCGTTTGATGTCCTACATTTTCCTGGGTCTGCTGATTCTCGCGGCCCTGATTTTCGGTTATCGCTCGCTGATTGTCCTGCCGCGGGCCGAGAAGGCTGCCGAGATGATCGCCGAGGCTCAGAACCGTTTCGATGCCGAGACTCCCGATTTTGAACTGGCCCTGCACGGTGACGCCAACGGCGCCGGCTTCCTCGACGTGATCGACAAGTACGGTTCGACCCCCTCGGGCAACCTGGCCAAGCACTACGCCGGCATCTGCTACCTGCGTACGGGTGATCTGGAGAATGCCGCCAGGTATCTGGCCAAGTTCTCGCCCGTGAAGGGAATCCCCGGAGCGCTGATCAACGCCCAGAACTACGGTCTGCAGGGGGACGTGGCTGTCGAGCAGCAGAACTACGCCCAGGCCGTGAAGTTCTACGAGAAGGCCGTGAAGGCTGCCGACAACAACATGACCGCACCGATGTATCTGCGCAAGGCCGGTCTGGCCGAGCAGGCACAGGGCAATAACGAAAAGGCCGCCGCCTTCTACGAGCAGATCCTGACCTCGTATCCCGCCTCGATGGAGGCCCGTGAGGCAGAGAAACTGTTGGGCAGCGTGAAATAATCGACCGACATGGCAACCCGGAATCACAATCTTTCGAAATTCGACGCTCCGCTGCCGTCGGCTGCGGACATGCGATTCGGTATTGTCGTGGCCGAGTGGAACCGTGAGGTGACCGAGGCGCTGCTGGAGGGAGCCGTGCGCACGCTGCGGGCTGCGGGCTGCCCGGACATGAACATTCAGGTGAAATATGTCCCCGGGACCTTTGAACTCTCGCTCGGGGCGCAGTTTTTCGCCGAGTATACGGATGTCGATGCGGTGATTGCCCTCGGATGCGTCATTCAGGGCGATACGCGCCACTTCGACTTTATCTGCCAGGGGGTCACGCAGGGTATCACGCAGCTGCAGATCCAGTGGAACATGCCGATCTCCTTCGGAGTGCTGACCGTCAACGACATGCAGCAGGCTTTGGACCGTTGCGGAGGGCGTCTCGGCAACAAGGGGGATGAGGCGGCTGCGGCGGCCATTCAAATGGTCAAGCTGCAGATCGACATGGAGGCTGCTTCGCCCGAGAAGGAGCCCGATCGCCGCAACATCAACTGACCCGGGGTCTGTCTCGGGGGGCTGCAGCGAGGCGAAGGCGTCTTGGAGCAGGAAACCGTCGAGGAGCCGGAAGAAACAGGCTGAATAAAAACCGAAAGGTTCTGAGATATACGGCCGCGAAGATGAAACTGCGAACAACGAAAAGCTCTCCCGAAACTGATTAAAAAAACGGACATTGCATCATGCAGTGTCCGTTTTTTGATTGTCATATCCGGGTTCATGTCTCTGCCCGTGATATGCCTTGGTTCCCGTTTCGTCGCGAATCCGAATCTGCCCCTCCCTTCCAGTCCTCTTCCTGCGGGGTCAGAAGACCCCGAGATTGTCCAGGAAGAGCATCAGCATGACCAGCGGACAGAAGTAGCGCAACAGCAGAATGAAGAGCCGGTAGATGCGGAATTTCAACGTGCCGTTGTTGGTAATCTGATCCTTGAGCACCTGCTGGTCGAGCTTCCATCCGACGAAGATGCAGGTGAAGAAGCCGCCTACGGGCAGCAGAATGTTGGCCGTTACGTAATCCAGCAGGTCGAACAGTGTCAGTCCGAAGGGTTTCCAACCGCTCCAGACACCGACCGACAGGGAGGCGACGGCTCCCAGCAGGGTGGTGGCAGCCGTGGTGGTCCAGGCAGCGGCACGGCGGCTCATGTGCCACTCCTCGTGGAGGTAGGCTGTGATCACCTCATGCAGCGAGATGGTCGACGTGAGGGCCGCTACGACGAGCAGCAGGAAGAAGACCGTCGACCAAACCATGCTCAGCGGCATGCCGTTGAAGATGCTCGGCAGGGTGATGAAGACCAGCGAGGGGCCCGACGAGGGTTCGATGCCGACACTGAAGACCGCCGGGAAGATCACCACGCCGGCCAATACGGCCACCAGCGTGTCGAGAATCGTGACGTTCAGGGCCGTGTGGCGCAGGTTGGTCTCCGGCTTGAAGTAGGAGGCGTAGGTCACCATTGTCCCGATGCCGATCGAGAGCGAGAAGAAGGCCTGCCCCAGGGCTACAAGTACCGTCGAAGGGGTGACCTTCGAGAAGTCGGGCTGGAAGAAGAAGCGCAGCCCTTCGCCGCCTCCGGGCATCAGCAGCGAGTGGATCGACAGGGCGATCAGCACCACGAAGAGCAGCGGCATCAGCATCTTGGCTGAGCGTTCGATGCCCTTCTGAACCCCCAGTGCGATGACGAAGTGGGTAGCCAGCGCAAAGAGCACCGTGTAGAGGATCGGGCGCCACGGATTGCTGATGAAGTTTGTGAAGACCGATTCATATTCGGCTGCCGTCGTATATTGCGCCAGACTGCCCGTAACGGAGTGGACCATGTATTCGGCCGTCCAGCCCGAGACCACGAAGTAGAAGCCCAGGATGAGGAAGGCGGCCAGCACGCCGTTGTAACCCAGAAAACTCCACCGCCGGTCGAGGGCGCGATAGGCTCCTACGGCATTGAGGTGCGAGGCGCGGCCCACGGAGAACTCCGCGATCATGAGCGGCAGCCCCATCAGAATGACACAGAGGATGTAGATGACCAGAAAGGCCCCGCCGCCGTTGTCTCCGGCAACGTAGGGAAAACGCCAGATGTTACCCAGCCCCACGGAGCTGCCCGTGGCTACCAGAACGGCGCTCAGTTTCCCGCCCAGCGTGGCGCGGGTGTGTGAATGATGTTGCATAAGCGGACTTTTTTGCAAAATGCCCTGCGGTGGGAGGTCCACCCACTCCCGCCGCAGGGCGTCTCGGGTTATTTCTCCAGTATGACGCTCACCCGTTCGAGTTTGCCGCCCAGCGGGGGCGCCAGTTTCGATACGGTGCATTTCACGTGCCGGATCTGCGGAAATTCGGCGTGAAGGGCGTCGATGATGTTCATGGCGACCCGTTCGATGGTGCGTTGTGTGACAGCCATCTGGCGGTGGATCATCTCGTAGACCGTCAGATAGTTCACGGCCTTTTCAATGCTGTCCTCCGCGGCTACGTCGCCCAGTTCGGTCGTGATCTCCACGTCGACCGTAAAGCGGTTGCCGACCTTGCGTTCGAGTTCGTAACACCCGTGCAGGGCCCGGAACTCCATGCGTTGCAGTACGATGCGGTACTCCATGTTACTCGGCGATGACGAGGTAGTAGTTCTTCTTGCCGCGCTGGACCAGCAGGTACTTGCCGGCGATCAGGTCGTCGGCCGTCACCTGACGCATGGCATCGGCGATCTTCTCGCGGTTCATCGAGACGCCGCCGCCCTGAATCAGCTTGCGGCATTCGCCCTTCGAGGGGAAGATCTGCGCACGCTCGGTGCAGAGTTCGACGAACGGCAGGCCGGCCTCCAGTTCGGTGCGGGCCACGCGGAACTGCGGAACCCCTTCGAAGACCTGCAGCAGCGTCGTTTCGTCCAGCCGGCGCAGCGCCTCGGAGGTGGCGCCGCCAAAGAGGATCTGCGACGCCTCGACAGCCTTTTTGTACTCCTCGCGCGAGTGGATCATCGTGGTGACCTCTTCGGCCAGCCGCTTCTGCAGCACGCGCAGGTGCGGGGCGGACTCGTGCTCGGCGATCAGCGACTCGATCGTCTCGCGGTCGAGCAGCGTGAAGATCTTGATGTAGCGTTTGGCGTCCTCGTCGCTGACGTTGAGCCAGAACTGGTAGAACTTGTAGGGCGACGTATAGCGCGGATCCAGCCAGACGTTGCCGCTCTCGGTCTTGCCGAACTTCGTGCCGTCGGCCTTGGTGATCAGCGGGCAGGTGATGGCATAGGCTTCGGCTTCGGGGCCCAGTTTGCGGCGGATGAGTTCGGTGCCGGTGGTGATGTTGCCCCACTGGTCGGCGCCGCCGAGCTGGATCTTGCAGTTCATCGTTTCGTAGAGGTGCAGGAAGTCGTAACCCTGAACCAGCTGGTAGGTGAACTCGGTGAATGACATGCCGTCGCCCTCGCCGTTGAAGCGCTTCTTGACCGAATCCTTGGCCATCATGTAGTTGACCGTAATGCACTTGCCGATGTCGCGGATGAAGTCCAGGAACGTGAAGTCCTTCATCCAGTCGTAGTTGTTGACCATGCGGGCGGCATTCGGGGCGTCGGAGTCGAAGTCGAGGAGTTTCGACAGCTGGGCCTTGATGGCCTCCTGGTTGTGACGCAGGGTTGCCTCGTCGAGCAGGTTGCGCTCCTGCGACTTGCCCGAGGGGTCGCCGATCATGCCCGTGGCACCGCCCACGAGGGCCAGCGGACGGTGGCCGCAGAGCTGGAAGTGCTTGAGGATCATCACTCCCACCAGGTGGCCGATATGCAGCGAGTCGGCCGTGGGGTCGATGCCCAGGTAGGCCGTCGTCATCTCTTTCTCCAGTTGTTCCTTGGCTCCGGGCATGATCGTGTGGATCATGCCGCGCCATTCGAGTTCTTCGATAAAGTTCTTGGTTGCCATATTCTTTTGTTCTCTTCTTGTTCGTTTTCCGGAGCGGTATGCCCGCTCGCTTTTGTTATTCGACTTCGAGATCCAGTGCCTTGCGGAACTCCGTGAGCAGCGGGTTCTTGTCGGTCATGTATTTGACCCGGTCTTCGAGTTTGATCGGGCGTGCGGCCCGAATCTCCTCGTTGACCTTTACCTCGAGTTCCAGGGCTCCGTTGATTCCGGCCAGTTCGGCGATACGCATCAGCATGGCCGTCTTCGAGCGGAGAATCTCCTCGCGCAGTTCGCTGGTCGGAACGCTGACGGCAATCGTATTGCCCTGGAAGCGCATCTCCTCGAAGACCTGTACGAAGCGCGGCCGACGTTCCCGGATAAGCTTCAGAATCTCGTCCCGGGCCTTTGTCAGTTTGCTTTCGCTCGCCGGGTCGATCACGATGTCGGTGGTCCGGGCCGCCTTCTCCGACTCAGGATCCACGCTCTGCGAGGCTCCTCCCGTGGAGAGCAGTTCCGAGAGAGACGTTCCCGAAATCAGCGGTTTGCGATGGGGGTGTACCGTTGAGGCCGGGGAATTCCCTGTTGCTTGCGCTGCCGCCGGTCGCGGAGCCGGTCCCGTTTGCGGGGTTGCCGCAGGGCCTGCTGCCGATGCGGAACCTTGCGCCGTTGCGTTGATCGCCGCCCCTCTGCCTGCGGTTTGCGTGCCGGGTTGCGGAGCTACCGTCGGGCCTGTCGCCGGGCGGGGGGTCAGTTCGGGAAGCGGATACTCCCCGGGAGATATCAGGTCGTTATTTTTTTTTTGGCCGAGCCCTGCGATCTTCATCAGGCCCAGCTCCACGAGCAATCGTTGGTTCGACGATTGTCGGATCTTTCCGTCGAGATCCGTCAGCAGGGCAATGGCCCCGAAGAGAAACTCGACACTGCAGGCCTCCGCCTGCGCGCGGTATCGTTCGAGCAGGGTTCCGGTCATTTCGATCAGCCGCAGCGTCTCGGGGCGTTTGGCCATCAGCAGGTCGCGCATGTGGCGGTTCAGACCGGCCATGAAGGTCTGGCCCGAGAAGCCCTTCGAGAGCACCTCGTCGAACTGAACCAGCGCCTCGACATAGTTGCCCGCGAGGAGCATTTTCGTGACGTTGAAATAGGTGTCGTAGTCCAGGACGTTGAGCGTCTGGGCCACGTGGCGGTAGTCGAGCGTCGTGCCGCAGAACGAGACCGCCTTGTCGAACATCGACAGGGCGTCGCGCATGCCGCCGTCGGCCTTCTGCGAGATGAGGTTCAGCGACTCTTCGTCGGCGGTGATCCCCTCCTGCGAGGCGATGTATTTGAGGTATTCGACCGAATCCTCGACACGGATGCGGTTGAAGTCGTAGATCTGGCAGCGCGAGAGGATCGTCGGCAGGATCTTGTGTTTTTCGGTGGTGGCCAGGATGAAGATGGCGTGGGCGGGGGGCTCCTCGAGGGTCTTCAGAAAGGCGTTGAAGGCCGCGGCCGAGAGCATGTGGACCTCGTCGATGATGAAGACCGAGTAGCGTCCCACCTGCGGGATGATGCGCACCTGCTCGATGAGCGAGCGGATATCCTCGACCGAATTGTTCGAGGCGGCGTCCAGCTCATGGATGTTGAGCGAGCGCCCCTCGTTGAACGAGCGGCACGATTCACACTCGTTGCAGGCCTCGGCGCCGTGGGGGTTCAGACAGTTGATGGCCTTGGCGAAGATGCGTGCGCAGGTGGTCTTGCCGACGCCCCGCGGTCCGCAGAAGAGGTAGGCGTGGGCCAGCTGTCCGCGCTCGATGGCATTCTGCAGCGTGGAGGTGATATGCTTTTGCCCGACGACCGAACGGAAGGTCGCGGGGCGATATTTGCGTGCACTGACGATGAAATCACTCATGGTGTTGCAAAGATATACAATATTCTTCTTATTTTGGAGCCGGAAACCGATTTTCTGCGGAGTCGGCGCTGCTCCTCCCGGATGTTTTCCGGCGGTGTTCGGCCCGGCGGCAGCCCGCGGTCTGTCGGATTGTCGCAGCGTGTCAGTCGGCGGGTGACAATTCATGACATTTCTTGCGAAAAGTATGTCGAAATGTCCGGAAGCCGACTGTGGCAAGCCTTTTGATCGGTTACCGATCGAAACTTGAAAACTAACAGAACAACACGGATATGAACATCAACACTTTAACCATCAAGGCGCAAGAGGCGTTGCAGGCGGCGCTTACTCTTGCCCGGGAGCGCGGACAGCAGGCTGTCGAACCGCTCCACGTGCTCGCGGTGTTGATCCGCGAGGATGATTCGCTTGCTACCTTTCTGCTGGGGCGTGTCGGCGTGAACGTCCGCGGGCTGCGCGGTGAGGTCGACCGGGCCGTGGGGCAGTTGCCCCGCGTCGAGGGCGGCAACGGCGAGCAGTACTTTTCGCAGGATGCGTCGCGCATGATCCAGCGTGCCGTCGACTTCACGAAGAATTTCGGCGACAAGTACGCTTCGGTCGAGCACCTGCTGCTGGGCCTTGTGGCCGAGCGCGGACAGGCTGCCGATCTGCTGAAGCGCAGCGGTGCTTCGGAGAAGGAGCTCATCGAGGCGATCCGCACCTTCCGCAAGGGGGCGACGGTCGATTCGCAGACCTCTTCGCAGGAGTTCGACGCGCTGGGCAAGTATGCCATCAACCTGAACGAACAGGCCCGTAACGGCAAACTCGACCCGGTGATCGGACGTGACGAGGAGATCCGTCGGGTGCTGCAGATCCTTTCGCGGCGTACGAAGAACAACCCGATCCTGGTCGGTGAACCCGGTGTGGGCAAGACTGCCATTGCCGAGGGTATTGCCCGACGGATTATCGACGGCGATGTCCCCGAGAACCTGAAATCGAAGGTGATCTATTCGCTCGACATGGGTGCGCTGATTGCCGGAGCCAAGTATCAGGGTGAATTCGAGGAGCGTCTGAAGGCTGTCGTCAAGGAGGTCGTTGCCAGCGAAGGCGAGATCCTGCTCTTCATCGATGAGATCCACACGCTGGTCGGTGCGGGCAAGTCCTCGGGTGCGATGGATGCGGCCAACATCCTCAAACCGGCGCTGGCCCGTGGCGAACTGCGGACGATCGGTGCTACGACCCTCGACGAGTACCAGAAATACTTCGAACAGGACAAGGCTCTCGAGCGTCGTTTCCAGAAGGTGATGGTCGACGAGCCTTCGCAGGAGGATGCCATCTCGATCTTGCGTGGTCTGAAGGAGCGTTACGAGAACCATCACCAAGTGCGGATCAAGGACGAGGCCATCATTGCAGCCGTCGAACTCTCGACGCGTTACATCACGTCGCGGTTCCTGCCCGACAAGGCCATCGACCTGATCGATGAAGCCGCCTCGCGGCTGCGTCTGGAGATGAACTCCGTGCCGGATGAGATCGATAGCCTCGATCGGAAGATCCGCCAGCTGGAGATCGAACGTGAGGCGATCCGCCGCGAGAAGGACGAGGAGCGTATCGAGTCGCTGACCAGGGAGATCGACGACCTGAAGGCCAAGGACTCCGAGATGCGGGCCAAATGGCAGGGGCAGCGTGATCTGCTGAAGAAGATCCAGGCCAACAAGGACCGGATCGAGCAGTTGAAGATCGAGGCCCAGCAGGCCGAGCGTCAGGGCGATTACGGCAAGGTGGCCGAGATCCGTTACGGCAAGATCCAGGAGGCCGAGAAGCAGATTGCAGCCTTCCAGGAGGAGTTCAAGCTGGCATCGACCAACGGTTCGATGATCAAGGAGGAGGTCGACGCCCAGGATGTCGCCGAGGTGGTATCGCGCTGGACGGGCATTCCCGTCACGCGGATGCTGGCCTCGGAGCGCGAGAAGCTGCTCCATATGGAGGAGGAGCTTCACAAGCGGGTCGTGGGTCAGGATCAGGCCATTGCCGCCATTTCGGATGCCGTTCGCCGGTCGCGTGCCGGACTGAACGACCCGCGCAAGCCGATCGGATCGTTCATCTTCCTCGGTACGACGGGTGTCGGTAAGACCGAGTTGGCCAAGGCGCTGGCCGAGTTCCTCTTCAACGACGATCAGATGATGACGCGTATCGATATGAGTGAATACCAGGAGCGTCACAGCGTTTCGCGACTCGTCGGAGCGCCTCCCGGATACGTCGGTTACGACGAGGGCGGCCAGTTGACCGAAGCCGTGCGGCGCAAGCCCTACTCGGTGGTTCTGTTGGACGAGATCGAGAAGGCACACCCGGATGTCTTCAACATCCTGCTACAGGTGCTCGACGACGGTCGTCTGACCGACAACAAGGGTCGTACGGTGGACTTCCGCAACACGATCATCATCATGACCTCGAACATGGGGTCGCAGGTGATCCAGGAGAACTTCGCCAACTTCGACGGCAACAAGGTTCCGGCCGAGGTGCTGGAGCGGACGCGCCGCGAGGTGATCGACCTGATGAAGCAGCAGCTCAAGCCCGAGTTCCTGAATCGTATCGACGAGATTGTGATGTTCGAACCGCTGACGCGCGAAGATATCGAACGTATCGTCGATCTGCAGTTGAACTCTGTACGCAAACTGCTGGCCGAGAACAATATCCGGCTCGAGTATACGGCTAAGGCGCGCGAATGGATCGCCAAGGCGGGTTACGATCCGCTCTATGGTGCACGACCCGTCAAGCGTACCATCCAGCGTTACGTGGTCAATGATCTGTCGAAGCGGATTCTGGCCGGCGAGGTCGATCGTTCGAAACCCATTTCGATCGATGCCGACGCCAACGGTCTGACCTTTGCGAACTGATCGTCGTACGGACCGCAGCAGCGGCTGCGGCAGCCAATAACGAAGGGTTCCACCCCGAAGGGGGGAACCCTTTTTTTGTGCCCGTATCCGGACGGCGGTTCCCGCAATTCCGTTGCGGAAATCTGGCCGGGTCTCTCTGGCGGTTTCTCTGTCGTGATTCTCTGCCGGGGCTGGGTGGCTCCCCTCTTAAAGCCCCTTGCGGGCCAGGCGCCAGGCCAGGGCGTTGTAGGCGTTGAGCAGCGGCCCGCGCCAGGCGACGGGCAGCCGGTTCAGCAGCCGTACCTTGCGCAGCGTACGGCGGTAGACGCGACTCCAGGCGAAGAAACGCGCCGCGCGGGCCGCTGCTTTGGTGTCCCCCTTGACACTCAATACCAGCGCCTTGCCCAGCGCCGCCCGGGCAATGAATTCGCGCTCCTCCTCGGGAGCATCGGGGTTATAGAGCTTTTCGAACGAGAAGTCGGTCCGTTCGGGGGTGTAGCCCGAAGCCGATCGGTTTTGTGCGATGCGTGAATAGCGGACCAGCCGTTCGGGGGTGTAGCAGACCCGATAGCGGCGGGCGATTTCGATCCAGAGATAGAGGTCCTCGGCGATCTTCATCCCTACGGGGAATCCCCCTATGGTGTCGAAAACCCGGCGGGGAATGCAGCTGGCTGAGGGGATGGCGATGTAGCGGTGGGCCGAGTCGCGGAAGAAGTTGTCGACCACCCCCCGGCGGTCGAGCCCCGGGGCGGGGAAGGTACCGTCGTGGCTCTCGATCGTAAACCCCGCGCAGTAGAGTCCGCAGTCGGGGTAGTCGTCGATCAGACGCTCCATGGCGGCCAGATAGCCGGGCTCCCAGCCGTCGTCGCCGTCCAGCAGGGCGATGTGCGAGCTGCGGGCTTCGGCGATGCCGCGGTTGCGGGCGGCGCTGACGCCGGCGTTGGGCTGTTGGATAAGCCGCACGAGCGGCGATCCGATACGGCGCACCACCTCGGCGCTGCGGTCGGTTGAGCCGTCGTCGACGACCACGATCTCCTCGGGCTGACGATTCTGTGCCAACACCGAGCGGAGTGTGGCTTCGATCTCGCGCTCCTTGTTGTAGAGGGGAATGACGACCGTGAAGGTGGTTTTCGGCATGGCTGCGGGGTGAATTTTTGCGAAGATACCGATCTTTTGCTACTTTTGCAAGAAAATCAGGGGGTATGACCGCATTCGAAAAAGTCGACCGTTTCGTGCGCAATCTCTACGAAACGGTCTTCTATCTGGCCGTCATGGCCTGGAAGGAGAATTTCCGCAACTACGTCGGGCGGGCCGGTACGGTCGGCCGTCCGCGCCCCGTTGCGGCCATCCTCGGCAACGGCCCCTCGCTGGGGCGCGAACTGCCCCGGCTGCTCGAAAGCGGGGCGGCCCGGGAGCGCGACTTTATGGCGGTCAACTTCTTCGCCCTCGATGAGCGGTTTGACCAACTGCGCCCGGCCTACTATGTGCTGTCGGACCCGATGTTCTTCCGCCGGAGCGCCCAGCGCGAACGGGTCGACGAACTCTACCGCACGCTCAACGCCCGGGTCACGTGGCCCATGCACCTCTACGTGCAGTACTACAACCCCGAACATTTCGATTATCGGGCCGTGCTGCCCAATCCCCGGATCCGCATCATCCCCTTCCACACGCAGCTCTACAACGGCTTCCCGTCGCTGCGCCGCCGGCTCTTCCGCCGCGGGCTGGGGAGTGCCAACTTCGGCACGGTGGTCCAGGTGTGCGAATACATTGCCCTGCTGTTGGGCTACCGCACGGTGGAGCTTTACGGTGTGGACCATACGCTGCTCGACGGCCTCATGGTCGACGATGAGAACCGCCTCTGCCGCGTCGACAGCCACTACTACGACACGACGCCCGTCGCCCCGAAGCCGATTTTCCAGAAGGTTCCTCCGCGCCCCTATACGATGGCGCTCTACCTCTCGGAGGTGGCCGAACTCTTCCGCGGGCACGAGATCCTGCGCGACTATGCCGCGTGGCTCGGGGCGCGGATTGTCAATCGCACGCGCGGCTCGCTGATCGACGCCTACGAGCGCGATCCGCTCGACTGACCGCCCCGACTGTTCTGACCGCCCCGACCGCCCCGACCGTTCCGACCGCCCGGTTTCATCCGGACTGTCCGGTTCGCCGATCGGTTGCTCCATGTGGTCGGTTCCGGCAAGGCGCCCTGTTATGCAAACGATCCGAAGCGGGATCTCCGCTCCGGATCGTTCATTTACGCAGTCGGGTGCCCCTCTTTCCGCACCTACTGCGGCAGGTTGCGGCTGGCGGCAATGATCTCCGCCATGGCGAAATCCTCGGGATAGTCGATGTCGAGCCCTTCGATGCGGTCGACGACGGCCATCCAGGGGCGGTCGCCGATGCGCTGTCCGCGGCCGCACCACAACTCCCGCGAGAAGATGAAGAAGGCGCTCGTCTCGATGTAGACGGGTTCGATGGTCTGCGTGCGGGGGATGTTGTCGAGGCGGTAGTTGAGCGGCCGCCCCTCGTACCAGGCGAAGGTCTGGATCCGCTCGGCGCTGAACGATGAATCGTACTCGCCCGACTTTACCTTTGCGAGCGCTTCGGCGATCGTTGCCGGCCGGATGAAGGGCGACGTGGCGTGGGCCAGGACGTAGAGATCTGCCTTGACCTCGGCGGTGAAGGCGTCGTAGATCTCGCGTCCGAGCGTTGTGTCGCGGTCCAGCGAGGTGTCGCGGCGCAGGAACCGCACCCCGTCGGGCAACAGCGGGCGGATGCTTTCGTCGCTGCAGTAGACGTAGACTTCGTCGATTCCTTCGACCTGCGTCAGGGTTCGCAGAATGTGGCACATCAGCGGCGAACCGCTCAACGGGCGGAGGTTTTTTCCCGCCACGCGCTGGCTGTTGAGCCGGATGGGTACGAATGCAACGGTTTTCATGCGTATGAATCTTTTTGTCGATGCGGTGTTTGACGGCGCGATCCCGACGGCTCCCTCTTATTGGACCAGCAGGTTGCAGCCGCGGATCTCGGCGTGGTCGACCCGTCCCTCGACGACGAACGAACCGTCGGTGTCGACGTGTCCGACATCCTGCGTCTGGATGAAGGCGCACGACCAGCGGTTGGACAGGTCGATGATGTTCAGCCCGCCGCGCTGGCCCGCGGGCAACCCCTCGAAGGGATCGTTTACGTCGCGGCACACGACCCGCATCCACGCCGGGCAGCGGAACCGGTTCCCGCCCTGTGAGTAGGCCTGCGAGGTGAGCTCCGCCATGCCGTACTCCGAGTGGATGGCCTCCACGCCGAAGGCGTCGCACAGAATGCGGTGGAACTCCTCCTTGGGAATCTCCTCGCGATAGCCCTTCATGCCGCCGGTCTCCATGACGATGGTGTTGTTCAGCTTCGGGGCGTAGCGTTCGGCCAGATCCCACAGCGCGTAACTCACGCCGAGCAGGATCTTCGGCTTTGGATCCCGGGCCATGTCGCGCAGCAGCGCGTCGTAATCATCCAGGTAGAAGCCTCCCGACCCGCAGTCGGCGATCAGCCGGTCGGCCATGTAGACCAGCGACGACCCTTTGCGGCGCAGGTAGTTCGGCAGCAGGGCGTAGAGACTCCATCGCGACGGATCGCCGTAGAACGCGCGGAATGTCCCGCGGAATGCCTGCTCGTAGAGGGTCAGCGAGCGCATCGGATGGCGCGACGGGATCATGCCCGTGGTGGCCGACGAGGTGAAGACCGCCTCGGGCGGTTCCGCACAGCAGTAGACCTTGTGGCTCTTGAAGAGCTCGATGGGCAGGAACGGAATCTGCCGCAGCGAGGCGACCGCTTCCCGTCGGACGCCGATGCGGTCGAGGTATTCGCGATAGGGCGGGCATGCTTCGGCCTGGAAGCGGAACAGCTCCAGTGCCGCGGTTTCGAAGGCGGCCTTGTCGCCCTTCGCGAGGAGGAATATGTCGTCGGTGGAGATCATCAATGCAAAGGTACACAAAAATCGACAAACGACAACCCCCGGAGGAGTCTTCCTCCGGGGGTTGTCCCTTCTTCATACAATCCGGGTCGATCCGTCCCGAACCCGCTTTTCGTCGGGCATGGAGGCGTCATCCGGTGCAGCGCACTACTTTTTCGACTTGGGTGCAAGCATCATGTTCATCTTCTTGCCGTCGAGCTTGGGCATCATCTCCACCTTGGCGATATCCTCCAGATCGGTGGCGAAGCGCAGCAGCAGGATTTCGCCCTGCTCCTTGAAGACGATCGAACGTCCGCGGAAGAAGACGTAAGCCTTCACCTTGCAGCCCTCCTTGAGGAAGTTCTGGGCATGCTTGAGCTTGAAATTGTAGTCGTGGTCGTCGGTCTGGGGGCCGAAACGGATCTCCTTGACGACGACTTTCGCCTGGTTTGCCTTCAGCTCCTTGGCCTTCTTTTTCTGCTGGTAGAGGAACTTTTGGTAATCGGCTATGCGGCAGACGGGAGGATCGGCCTTCGGAGAGATCTCGATCAGATCGAGCTCCAGCTCGTCGGCCAGACGCAGTGCGTCGCGGATCGGCATGACCTGTGCCTGAGGCACGTTGTCGCCCACCACGCGCACTTCGGGAGCCGTAATCTGGTCGTTGATACGGTGCGGATTCTCCTTTTCGGGCGCTCTGCGTCCCAGGCGGGGATTGTTGCCTGTAGCCGGTTTCGGTCTGTTATTCCCGGGGTTGAACGGCCGCGGCGGGAATGGTTTCGGTGCTGCGATAGTTGTACGTATTTAAGTTAATAATGTGTTGTCTTGGTTGCCTTCGGATCAGTTCTTCACGATCTTGTTGGCTTCGACCTCGGCCTTGACCAGGCCGGTCAGGAAGTCGCGGAACTCCTCGAGCTTCATCTGGCCCTTGTCGCCTTCGCCCTGGGCGCGGACCGAAACCAGCCCTTCGGCCTCCTCCTTTTCGCCGACGATCAGCAGGTAGGGGATGCGCTTGAGCTCGTTGTCGCGGATCTTGCGGCCGATCTTCTCGTTGCGGTCGTCGACCTCCGTGCGGACGTCGTAGCGGTTCAGGTATTCGCAGACGGTCTGGGCGTAGTCGTTGAACTTCTCCGAGATCGGGAGTACGACCACCTGCTGGGGCGAGAGCCACAGCGGGAATTTACCGCCCGTATGCTCCAACAATACTGCCACAAATCGCTCCATCGAGCCGAACGGCGCACGGTGGATCATGATCGGGCGGTGGAGTTTGTCATCGGCGCCCTTGTACGTCAGGTCGAAACGCTCCGGGAGGTTGTAGTCCACCTGGATCGTACCCAGCTGCCACTTGCGGCCGATGGCGTCCTTGACCATGAAGTCGAGTTTCGGGCCGTAGAAGGCGGCCTCGCCGTACTCGACCACCGTTGTGAGGCCCTTCTCCTTGGCGGCCTGCATGATGGCCGACTCGGCCTTCTCCCAGTTTTCGTCCGAACCGATGTACTTCTCCCGGTTGTTGGGGTCGCGCAGCGAGATCTGGGCGGTGTAGCTGTCGAACTTCAGCGTCTTGAAGATGTAGAGTACGATGTCGATCACGCGTTCGAACTCGCCGAGCAGCTGATCGGGGCGTACGAAGATGTGTGCATCGTCCTGCGTGAATCCGCGCACACGGGTCAGTCCGTGGAGTTCACCCGACTGCTCGTAGCGGTAGACCGTACCGAACTCGGCCAGACGCACCGGCAGCTCCTTGTACGAACGGGGTTTCGAGCGGTAGATTTCGCAGTGGTGGGGGCAGTTCATCGGTTTGAGCAGATACTCCTCGCCCTCGATCGGGGTGTGAATGGGCTGGAAGGAGTCCTTGCCGTACTTGGCGTAGTGGCCCGAGGTGACGTAGAGCTCCTTGTTGCCGATGTGCGGGGTGATGACCTGCTGGTAGCCGTACTGCTTCTGGACGTTGCGCAGGAACTGCTCCAGACGGTCGCGCAGGGCGGCGCCTTTGGGCAGCCACAGAGGGAGTCCCGGGCCGACGCGCTGCGAGAAGGTGAAGAGTTCGAGCTCCTTGCCCAGCTTGCGGTGGTCGCGCTTTTTGGCCTCCTCCATCATCTTGAGGTAGTCGTCGAGCATCGACTTCTTGGGGAACGAGATGCCGTAGATACGCGTCAGCATCTTGTTCTTCTCGTTGCCGCGCCAGTAGGCTCCGGCCACGGAGGTCAGCTTGATGGCCTTGATGTATCCCGTATTGGGAATGTGGGGACCGCGGCAGAGGTCCGTGAAGGCGCCGTTGGTATAGAAGGAGATGGTACCGTCCTGCAGATCCGAGATGAGTTCGACCTTGTACTGGTCGCCCTTCCGGGTGAAGGTCTCGAGGGCTTCGGCCTTGGGAACCTCGCGGCGAACGAGCGGCTCCTTGTTGCGGGCCAGTTCCACCATTTTGTTTTCGATGGCCGGCAGATCGGCTTCGGTGATGGGCGTCGGCGAATCGACGTCGTAGTAGAAGCCGTTGTCGATGGCTGGGCCGATACCGAACTTGATGCCCGGATAGAGGGCTTCGAGGGCTTCGGCCAGCAGGTGTGACGAGGTGTGCCAGAAGGCGTGCTTGCCTTCGTCGTCGTCCCACTTGTAGAATTTGATCGAGGCATCGGCGTCGATCGGGCGCATCATGTCAACCGTTGCGCCGTTTACCGAGGCCGCCAGCGAGTCCGCAGCTAAACGAGGGCTGATGTTCTCGGCGATCTGGTAAGCAGTTGTCCCTTCGGCGTACTCGCGTACGGAACCGTCGGGGAAAGTGATTTTGATCATAAAGGTTTTTATTAAAATTTTCGGGGCCTTCGGTGCTTCCACAATTACGAGACGGAATACACTTCGGGTTTGTCCGTTATTTTGTTTTTCTGTTACTCTTTGGGCTCCCTGGCACTCTGTGGGGTCTCCTTTGCGCCGTCGCGGGCCGATTTTTCGCGTTCGGCACGGGGCAGGGGGTTGGCGCTCCACTCGGCCCACTGGGCGCGGTGGCGGAGGATGTCGATGGCCGTGTAGATGGCGTTGCGCATCGACTGCGGGTTTGCCTTGTCCTTGCCGGCGATGTCGAATGCCGTGCCGTGGTCGGGCGAGGTGCGTACGGCCTGCAGGCCGGCGGTGAAGTTCACTCCGTCGGGCGAGAGGCTCTTGAAGGGTGCCAGCCCCTGGTCGTGATACATGGCCAGGATGCCGTCGTATTTGGCATAGCCTCCGCCGGCGAAGAGCCCGTCGGCGGCAAAGGGCCCGAAGGCGAGAATCCCCTCATGGAAGGCGTCGACGATGGCCGGGTGGATGATCTCCTGCTCCTCGCGGCCCAGCAGTCCGCCGTCACCGGCGTGGGGGTTGAGGGCCATCACGGCGATACGGGGCCGGACGATGCCGAAGTCCTCGATGAGCGAGCGGTTGAAGATCCGCAGATCGGCGAGGATCTCTTCGCGGGTGATGCGGGCGGCGATCTCCGAGACGGGAATGTGCTTGGTGACCAGCCCCACGCGCAGCACGTCGCTGCACATGATCATCATCGACTCGCCTCCGAGTTCCGCGGCGAGGTATTCGGTGTGTCCCGTGAAGCGGAAGTCGTCGCTCTGGACGGTCTCCTTGTCGAAGGGGGCGGTGACCAGCGCATCGAGTTCGCCGGCCTTCAGGTCGCGCATGGCCGTGCGCAGCGCCTCGACGGCGGCGCGGCCGGCTTCAGGGGTCGGTTTTCCGGGTTCGACCCGGGCGATCTGGCCGCAGGCGACGAGGTTGATCCGTCCGCGGCGGGCCTCGGCGGCCGAGGCGACGGTCGTCGGGGCGAACTGCTCGACCTCCGTCAGGGTATTTCGGTATGCGGCAACCGCCTGGGGCGATCCGTAGAGAACGGGGGTGAAGAACTCCGTGATACGGGGGTCGGACAGTGTCTTGATGATCACCTCCCAGCCGATTCCGTTGGGGTCACCCTGCGTGATGCCTATCTTGTATTTGGGTTCGGTCATAACTCTTTTTCGGGTTGCCGGTTCCGAAGGTATCCTCCGATCGGAGGGCCCGGAGCCAAATGCAACTGTTTCAACTCACAAAAGTATAAATTTTCGGAATATGGCGTGCTCCGGCGGGGGATAAAAAATGCGATTTTCGCCGTATTCGCTCCGTGCGGGGGTCATTTCGCCCCGTGCATGGCGGTCCGGCGCCGGAATTCGGCGCAGACGATTCCCGTTGCCATGGCGACGTTGAGCGACTCCGAGCCGCGTCGGTCGGCGGGCCAGGGCGGGATGAAGAGTTTGCGCGAGATACATTGCGCCACGGAGGGAGTTACGCCGCGGCCTTCGTTGCCCATCACGACGATGCCCGCGGGCGAGAGTCGGCTCTCGTAGAGGTTCTCCCCCTCGAGGAAGGTGCCGTAGACGGGTATCCCGTCGCGTGCGGCCGCAGTGAGCGCGGCGGCCAGATCCGTGTAGTGGACCCGCACGCGCAGAATGGCCCCCATCGTAGCCTGCACGACCTTCGGATTGAAGCAGTCGGCGGTCCCCTCCGAGCAGAGGATGTCGCGGATGCCGAACCAGTCGGCCAGCCGGATGATGGTCCCCAGATTGCCGGGGTTCTGCACCTCGTCGAGGGCCAGCGTCAGCCGTTCGCGCAGCTCTTCGGGGTGCAGCCGGTAGCGGGGGATCTCGACCAGGGCCACCGAGTTCGACGGCGTCTTCAGTTGCGAGAGACGCTCCATCTCGCGCGGCGTGACCACCTCGACCTCGTCGCCCGCGAAGATCCCCTCGAGGGCGTAGATCCGCCGCACGCGCAGGTGCGACGTGCGCAGTTCGCCGATGAGCTTTTCGCCCTCGGCCAGAAAGAGTCCCTGCTCCGTGCGGCCGCGCTTGTCGGCCAGCGAGCGGACGAGTTGGATTTCGGCTTTTGTCATGCTTCTTTTTTGTCTATGCGGAAGGTAACCCCTTCGGTGGCGGGCCAGGTGTCGGGGAAGAGCGTCCGGGCCTCGTCGACCAGCACCCCTTCGTCCTTGTAGCGCGACGAGTAGTGCCCGATGACAAGCCGTTGGGCCCCGGCCTTCAGCGCCGCCTTCGCCGCATCGAGCGTCGTCGAGTGGCCGCGGTCGCGGGCCGAACGCTGCTCGGCGGCGGCGTAGGTCGCCTCGTGATACATCAGATCCACCCCGCGGCACAGCTCCGCGGCCCGGGCCGAGAAGTTCGTGTCCGAGAGGTAGGCGTACGACCGGGCCCGGTAGGGGCGGTAGGTCAACTCGCCGTTGGGGATCACCTCGCCCGACTCCAGCGTGACATCCTCCCCTCTCTTGGCGGCGGTGATCTGGGCGATCGAGAGGCCGTATTTCACGATCTTGAACTTGTCGACGTTCAGCGGCGGCTCCTTCTCGCGGAAGAGCACCCCGGCACACGGCACCCGGTGGCGCAGCGGGATGCTCCACACCTCCACCGTGCGGTTCTCCATCAGCAGGGCGTGCTTCGTGGTGTCGACCCGGTGCCAGATCACTTCGTAGGGCAGGTCGGCGTCGAACAGCCGCAGGTCGGCCTCCAGCATCTCGCCGAACGGCGCCGGGGCATAGACCTCGAGCGGCGTGCGCCGCCCGTAGAGCCCCAGGGTCGAGATCAGCGGGAAGATGCCGTAGACGTGGTCGCCGTGCAGATGCGAGATGAATACCGCGCGGAGCTTCAGCGGATTGATCCCGTAACGGATCAGCTGCTGCTGCGTCCCCTCGCCGGCATCCACCAGGTAGTATTGCTCGTGGATGTTCACCGCCTGTCCCGAGGGGTGGCGGTTCGGAGTCGGCTTGGCCGACGAGCAACCCAGTATGGTTACCGCGAAACTCACCGCAGCAGGAATCGTTCGCAGTCCAGGGCGGCGATGCAGCCCGAACCGGCGGCGGTGATGGCCTGACGGTAGTGGGGATCCTTCACGTCGCCGGCGGCGAAGACACCCTCGACCGAGGTCTTCGACGTGTTGCCCTCGACGCGGATGTAGCCCTCCTCGTCCAGTTCGAGCTGTCCGGCGAAGAGCTCCGTATTGGGGTGGTGGCCGATGGCCAGGAAGAAGCCCGCGATGTCGATCGTGCGCTCCGAACCGTCCGTCTTCACCAGACGGGCCCCCGTCACGCCCTGCTCGTCGCCCAGCACCTCGGCGGTGTTGTACTCGAAGAGCACCTCGATGTTCTCGGTGCGGAAGACGCGCTCCTGCATCGCCTTCGAGGCCCGCAGGAAGGGTTTGCGGACGATCATGTAGACCTTGCGGCAGAGCGAGGCGAGGTAGGTGGCCTCCTCGCAGGCCGTGTCACCGCCGCCGACAACGGCCACATCCTTCTTGCGGTAGAAGAATCCGTCGCACGTGGCGCAGGCGCTGACGCCCTGTCCGCGGAATTTCGTCTCGGAGGGCAGGCCGAGGTATTTGGCCGTGGCGCCCGTCGAGACGATGAGGCTCTGGGCCAGGATCTCCTTTTCGCCGTCGATCTCGACGCGGAACGGACGTTCCGAGAGGTCGACCTTCGTGATGCTGCCCGACCGCAGGTCGGCGCCCAGCCGTTCGGCCTGCTGGCGCATGTTTGCCATCAGCTGCGGGCCGTCTACCCCTTCGGGAAATCCCGGGAAGTTCTCGACTTCGGTGGTGGTGGTCAGCTGGCCGCCGGGTTCGATGCCCTCGTAGAGGACCGGTGCCAGGTTGGCGCGTGACAGATAGATGGCGGCCGTGTAGCCGGCCGGGCCGCTTCCGATGATCAGGACCTTTACCTCTTCAGTTTGGTTGTTTTCCATGGTGTCTTGTTTTTATTGTTCGTCTTCTTTTGTCTGTGTTGTGTGTTCGGGAGTTTCGGGATCCGGCGCTTCCGGCTGCATTCCCCCCCCCCTCCCTCCCCGGGGTTACGGGCGGGCCGAGCGTTCGCCCAACTCCGACTGCCGGCGTCCCAGATAGTCGAATTCGGCCCAGAGTCCCTCCTTGCGGACAAAGACGTTGCTTTCGACCGGGTCGTAGTCGATGATTTCGTAGATGGGCGGGATGATCCATTGTCCCTGCCGGTCGATGAGTCCCATGCCCGTATCGGTTTCGGCCTCGGCGCGGCCTTCGTGGAAGTCGCCGGCCCAGCGGAGCGTTGCGGGGATCACCACGCGGTTTTCGGCATCCACGAAGCCGTAGCCGCTCTCGTCCTCGACGCAGACCAGCCCTTCGGACAACTGGCCGGTCCAGAGGTGGCCGGTGAGCCTGCGCAGCGGGTTGTAGTGCATCTCGACATCCGAGACCTGCATCGGGTCTGAACGGCGGAGCACCTCCGCGCGCAGATCCTCGAACGAGGGTTCGTCGTTCTCCGGGTGTCCGAACCGGGCGTCGTGGTAGCGCAGCGGTATGAAGCGGTCGCCGACCCAGCGCAGATTCCGCGGCCGGAGGTTGTTGTGGGCGAACTCCAGCGTGCGGAGCGCCTGCTGCAGGGTATCGAGGGCCGTGAGAAGCCGATCGGTCGATTCGCGGCGCAGGGCCTCTTCGAAGGAGATCCCCTCCGGGAGGTACTCCAGCACCAGATCGCAGCGGAGCTCCTCGCCCGTGGGGCCTGTCCAGCGCATCTCGCCCGGAAGGACCCGGTACGGCGAGAGCCACTCCGAATTGAGGCGGCCGATGCGCGAGGCGGTGCGCTCGACCGAGTGGATGGCCGACGACGAGAGGGGCATCGACACCAGCCAGCGGTGTCCCTGCCAGTCGATCTGCGCCTCGGCGAAGCGCGTCGTGCGCATCAACAGCGGCAGCCCTTCGGGGCCGGGCACGGCCCGGGCGTCGGTCAGGTGCGAAAAGCAGAGGTCGGGGGTCAGCAGCGCCCGGGTGAAAGTTTGGATCGTAGGTGTCATGGTGTTATTCGATCTTGACGCTGATGGAACCGATGTTGAGCATGGCGATCAGCTGTTCGGCCGAGGCGTTGTAGCTCATGCCCCGGAACGGAGGCAGGGCGCCGGGCCCCTTGGCATCGCGGATCGCCTCGTTGAAGATCTCGGGCATCGGGCTCGAGCAGTCGTAGAGCAGCCGCGCGTAGCGGTTCGGGTAGCCGGCCTCCTCCTCCGAGGGGAAGAAGACCGCCCGCTGCGAGTCGCCCGGAGCGATGTGGATGTTGACGAGCAGGACGTTGCCGTCGCACGTGCGCAGTCCGCGCAGCCGTTCGGCCACGCTGCGCAGCTCTTCGTCGTCGCAGTCCGTGGCCTCACCGTCGGTGATGTTGAAGACCGTGGGCGGGAAGCTCTCGGCATGCTCCGGACGGCGGCACCAGGCGTCGAGCAGCTCCGCAGCCTGGTCCAGCGCCTGATACATCGGCGTCTGCCCGGCAGCCTCGGGTGCAACCCACGCCGGAGCCGGAATCTCGCGCAGGGCCGTCGAACCGTCGGGCATCCGGCACTCGATGACCTCGCGCCGCATGGGGACCTGCAGGGCGGCGAGCTTCGCCACGGAGATCATCTCGACGCCGTCGGGCAGCAGCGAGTAGACCTCGTCGTTGCCCGAATAGCTCCATACGGCGATATCGTAGTAATCCCTCACGCCGTCGTTGCGGCGGGCCCGTTCGATCAGTTCGAACAGCAGTCCGTTGGTGATCGAGGCCACGGCTTCGGCCTTGGTCATGCGCCGGCCGTGGACGTCGATCTCCTCGGCCATGGATCCCGAACCGTCGATCAGCAGCACGAAGGCCGTGCGGTGGGAGCGTGTGATGCTTTGTGTGTACATGGGTTTTACGTGCTATCTCTATTTCAAACCTCTCACGGCGAAGTAATCCCTGCGCCGGTCCTCCTCGTTGTCGCAGTCCAGGCCGTAGCCGACGGCCATGTCGAGCGAACAGTCGCGCCGGTGGTCGGCGTCGGTCATCTCGCGCAGGGCGGCGTGGGCGTTGCGCCCGGCCTGGATGGCGTCGTTGAGCTCCCCGACGGTCGGTGTGTGGCCCAGCAGCGAGGTATAGACCTGCAGAGCCCAGCTGTGGGCATAGTCGTCGTAGTGGACGTCGAAGACCCGGAAGCGGTTGTCGACGGCCGTCGGATCGGTGAGTTCGCCGCGATCCACGGCGTCGAGAATCTCCCGCATGGCCTGCCGCGTGATGTATTGTCCGGCGGCGTCGATCCAGCGTCCCGCGCCGTTGTGACGGGGATTCGACTCTCCGCGGTCGAGCATCGACCCGAGAGCCGCCACGATGGCCTTGTTGTAGAGTTTCAGCCCCCGCTGGAGCGAGGCGGCGCGGATCAGCGTCTTGTTGTAGGTGTAGACTTCGGCGTCGGGGTCCTGCTCCTGCAGCGTGTGGAGGATGTTCACCGCATCGAGCATCGCCTGCGTGACGTAGGGGTTGTATTCGTCGAAGTCGATCACGTCGCGTTTGAGTTTGCGGCGGTCGCGTGCCGGCCACTTCTCGATGTCGCGCACGGCGCCGTAGCTGGCCAGGTTGGCCCCCGGCATCAGATGGCTGCGTCCCTCCTTTTCGATCAGGTAGGAGTAGGGAAGGGCCGACGTGTCGTGGTGGTAGGAGTGGTGGCCCATGACCATCGTGAAGGCCCCTTCGAGGGCCGGTGACATGATGTAGGCCCCCGAGGCGAACTTGCAGCCCCGCAGGTGGACCGACTGATGGACGGCCCCGCTCTTGAAGAGGTGGTTGCTCTGGTTCGAGCCGCTGCCGGCATTGAAGAACGAGAACATGCCGGCGATGAGCAGCGACGACTTGTGGTGCGAGACGGTGTAGGGACCGGCGAAGATCGAGGCGGCCTCGCCGTTTTCGCAGTGCGAATTGGCGAAGAAGAGCGATTCGGCGGCCGTGAAGCCCTTGTCGAGGATGCAGCTCTCGCCCACGAAGCAGCGTTCGACGGTCGAGCCGTTTCCGATGCGGGCCCCTTCGGCGGCGATCAGGTCGCAGGCCTTGACATCGACGCCGATCTCGACACCGTCGCAGAGCGTGGCGTTTTCGAGCAGCGAGGCGCCGTCGATGCGGACCTCGTCGCCGATGCATACCTCGCGCAGGAAGCGGGCTCCGACGATGCGGCAGTTGCGTCCCACGCGGCCGATCTCCGACTGCCGCTCCTCGACCCGGCGGTCGATCATGCGCTCCAGGGCGGCCAGGGTCTGCGGACGGTGGCGGTAGAGGGCCATGACGTAGGCCATCTGGGCCGACATCGTATCGAAGATCCGCACCGTGCGGCCGCCGCATTCGTTCATCGTGGCCACGCCGACGCCGTTTCCGAACGACGAGCGGTGGCGGCACTCCAGCGCCGTGACATCCTCGATCAGGGATCCCTCGCCGATCTGGCAGTTGCGCACCCGGGAGTGGATGATGCGGGCCTCGGAGCCGATGCGGACCTCGCCTTCGAGGCGGCTCTGCTGCAACTGGAAAGGCTGGAAATCCTCCGAAACCCGGACTTGCGACCAATCTTCGGCCGTATTACCCAGTGCTTCGAGCGACGCGATCTGCTCGGCGGTCAACGTTCTGAATGGAGTCATAACTTTTCGGTTCTCAATCATCATGCCGCCGGCGGTCTCGGGGATGGCGATCTTCCGGCAGGCAATCCGTATCCTACAACCTACAAATATAACGATTTGCCGTCAAATGTCAAATTCCTGCCCTGCGCGGTTGATTCTCCGCCAGCGGCCGTCGCGCAGAATCCGGGCCCAGCCTTCGCGGAAGGGCTTGACGGCCTGACACCCCCGGCAGCTCAGACGGGTGCGCCCCTGCGGGTCGATGAAGTGCCACGTGCGGCCCAGCAGTACGGCGGCCAGCCCCTCGGTGAAGTCGAATCCGTTGTCGTAGAGCGGCGGAATGATCACCCTCTCCCGTGTGCGGAAGCCCCAGCGGCCGCCCTCGGCATACAACTCCGGCAGTGAATCCTCCTCTTCCGACGGTGGATTTCCCGACTCCGGAACCTCTCCTACGGTTTCTGGATTTTGTTCTGCGGCTCGCATCCGTTCGTTTCTCACCCCTTCGGACCGCTCCCGGTCGGCTCTCCGGACCGCCTCGGCCAGCAGCGCCGAAAGGTCGGGGAGCTCCGGCCGCGGAGCCCGCAGCAGTTGGGCGATGCGGTAGGCAAGGGCCATGCCCCGCGTCTCGAACAGCCCGAGCGTCTCGCACAAAGCCGGATCCGTGGCAGCCCGTCGTGGATCGTAGAGCAGTGCATCCGCCTTCCCGTAACGCTTCCACATCGTCGGATCGAGGGTCAGTGCATGGAGTGCCGTGGAGATCAGCGCCGCCGGATAGTCGTCCAGTCGAGCGTTGAAGTCCGCGGCCGTGCGGGCCGGATGCTGATAGGCGGCCGTTCCCAGTTCGGGGCTTGTCTCCCCTTTCATGCCGGGCAGAAAGGAGGCGTCCAGGTCGATCACGTGCAGCCGTCCCGCCGCATCGACCAGGATGTTTTCGGGTTTGAGATCGCCGTGGGCCCGGTCGTCGGCCACCATCGGGGCGGCCAGCCGGTCGAATGCCTCGGCCAACTCTCCGAGACGCCGGGTGTCACCCTCCGTAGCGGCGCGGGCGATGGCCGTGTGCAGGTCCTCGCCTTCGATCCAGTCGCCGATCACCACGTCGACCCATACGCCGCTGTCGGGCGACGTATAGAGGTAGAGTTCCCGTTCGAGCAGCCGCCCGCCGTAGATCTCCCTCAGGTGGCGCTGCGGCCGCAGGTAACAACGCAGTGAGCGGATCCGCCCCTGGTGGCGGATGCGAAAGACGGCCGCCGAGTTCCCGACGCTGAAGCACATTCTCCCCGACGGGTCGCGGCATACCTCCACCGCTCCCAGCGTGCGGGTCAGTCCGTCGGGATCGGACAACGTCATCAGGTATTGGCTTAGGATATGCATTTTCTATAAAAGTCTGCCTGTCGGCGGTTTCCCGGGGCAGTCGAGTCTCCTTCCCCCCCCCACCCGACAAAAAAAACCGGATTGAAAACCCGGTTTTTCGTATCGGACTGTCGGCATCAACGGATGTCGACCGGCTCTTTCCCGTTGAGGGTGTTTTCGTTGAGGCGGTATTTGCCCGGTTCGTCCGGTTTGGCGTCGTTCTGTCGCCTTGGCGTTGCTCCGCCCGGTTGGACATCGCCTTGTTGCCTGGGTGTTGTACCGTCCGTTTGACGTCGCTCCGCCTGCTGGGCATCGCGCTGTCCGTTTGGGCGTCACGCAGGAACTGGTCTCCGGGCGTACCCCCCCCCTCCCTTCGACTGCCCCCCCCCTGCGAGGAATTAGTGGCAGTGGCAGTGACCGTCGTGGTCGTCGCAGCAGCCGTCGCCGCATTCGTGGTCGCCGCCGCACGATCCGCACGAGCAGTGGCCCTGCAGATCTTCGGGCGTCACGTCGCGCACCGAGACCACTTCCACGTCGAAGTTCAGCGTCTTGCCGGCCATCGGGTGGTTGAAGTCCATCTTCACGTGCTCGTCGCCGACCTCCTTGACCGTACCCATCATGCGGTTGCCTTGGGCATCGCTCATCGGCACCTGGCTTCCCTCGAAGAGGATCTCCTCGGCGAGTTTGCCGTCGACCATGAAGATATTTTTGGGAAGTTTGACGATCGCCTCCTCGATCACCTCACCGTAGCCGTCCTTGGGCTCGAGCGTGAACGAAACCTTGTCGCCGGGCTCCTTGCCGAGGATGGCCTCCTCGAATTTGGGGAGCAGCATGCCCGTACCGAAGATGAACTCCAGGGGCTGTCCGGGGCGCGACTGGTCTGCGATTTTGCCGTCGACGGTGAGTTTGTAGTCTACGGCGACCATTTTGTTCTGTTCTACTTTCATTTTTCTATGTCTTTAGAATGTTTGCGTGCTGATGTTGCTTGCAGCGCCCAAAGGTACGCACTTCGGGGCGAGTTGCCAAATTATCAGGCAAAATTTTCAGGAAACGGTTCCCTGAAAACATCGTGCCGAATTCCGTGAAAAAGGACGGCAAATCGCTTCGCCGCCCTTTTTTCGGATGAGGCATTTCGGATGGGGTGCGCAGTTTCGAAGCCGTACTTCTCTCAGCGTCTCCCTTGTGCTCTCAGCGTCTCCCTCAGGCTGCCCCCCCCCTCCGACTTCGGCTCCGGATCAGTCGCAGTTGCGGCAGCAGAGGTTGCGGTCGCCGTAACCGTTGTCGATCTTCGACACGTAGGGGAAGAACTTGGCCGTGCGGACCCATTCGAGCGGGAAGGCTGCCTCCATGCGCGAGTAGGGGTGGGGCCACTCGCCGGCCAGTTCGACGGCCGTATGCGGGGCGTTGGTCACCACGTTGTTCTTCTCTCCGGCGGCCGCTGCGGCTTCGCATTCGCGCTTGATCTGCACCAGCGCCTCCATGAAGCGGTCCATCTCCTCCTTGGGTTCCGACTCCGTGGGCTCGACCATCAGCGTCTCGTGAACCGGGAACGAGAGGGTCGGGGCGTGGAAGCCGTAGTCCATCAGACGGTGGGCGATGTCGCCGCAGTCGATGTCGTAATCCTTCTTGAAGTGGGTCAGGTCGAGGATCATCTCGTGACCCACACGCCCCGTCTCCCCCGAGTAGTAGGTGCGGAACTCCTTCTTGAGGGCTGCCGACATGTAGTTGGCGTTGACGATGGCCATTTCGGTGACCCGCTTCAGCCCCTCGGCGCCGAGCGTCTTGATGTATCCGTAGGTGATGGGCAGCAGCATGGCCGAGCCCCACGGTGCCGAAGCGACGGCCGTGATGCCCTCTTCGCCGCCCGTGGCGACGATCGGGTGGGTGGGGAGGAAGGCCTTCAGCGGTTCGGCCACGCAGATCGGGCCCACTCCCGGGCCGCCGCCTCCGTGCGGCATGGCGAAGGTCTTGTGGAGGTTCAGGTGGCAGACGTCGGCTCCGATGTAGCCCGGGTTGGTCAGCCCCACCTGGGCGTTCATGTTGGCGCCGTCCATGTAGACCAGACCGCCGGCGTCGTGCACCGCGTCGACGATCTCGCGGATGCGGCTCTCGAAGACGCCGTGCGTCGAGGGGTAGGTCACCATCAGCGCGCACAGCTCCGAGCTGCACTCGCGGGCCTTGGCCTTCAGGTCGTCGACGTCGATGTTGCCGCGCTCGTCGCAGGCCACCGTGACGATCTTCATGCCGGCCATGGCGGCCGACGCGGGATTCGTGCCGTGGGCCGAGGCGGGGATCAGCACGACGTTGCGGTAGCCCTGGCCGCGGCTCTGGTGGTAGGCGCGGATCACCATCAGTCCCGAGTACTCGCCGGCGGCACCCGAATTGGGCTGCAGCGAGCAGGCGGCCAGTCCGGTGATCGTGGCCAGATCGTGCTCCAGTTCGGCGATCATCGTCAGATAGCCCTCGGCTTGGTCGGCCGGAGCGTAGGGGTGCATGTTCTGGAAGCCGGCCAGCGAGAGCGGCTGCATGAGCACCGCGGCATTGAGCTTCATGGTGCACGAACCGAGCGAGATCATCGAGTTGGCCAGCGAGATGTCTCTCAGTTCGAGGCGTTTGATGTAGCGCATCAGGGCGCTTTCGGAGCGGTACCGGTTGAAGACCGGCTCTTGGAGGAAAGCCGACTGACGGCGCAGCGCCACCGGAATGCAACTTTCGGTGACAGCCTTCACGGCCTTGGTCTTCTTGCCCTTGGCGGCGGCGAAGATCCCGATGACGGTCTCGACCTCCTCGGGGGTGGTCACCTCGTCGAACGACATGCGCACGCGCTCCTCCGAAGGGTAGAAGAAGTTGATCCCCTTGTCGAGGGCCAGCGACTGTACGACGGCGGCTTCGGCCTCGACCTCCAGCGTATCGAAGAACTCCTTCGAAGAGAGCTTGTAGTCCAGCGCTTCGAGGGCGCGGGCCACGGTGGCGGCCGCGAGATGGGCCGTCATGGCGGCGCGCAGCAGCCCCTCGGGGCCGTTGTAGACGCAGTAGAAGCCCACCATCGAGGCCATCAGCGCCGAGGCGGTGCAGATGTTCGACGTGGCGCGTTCGCGCTTGATGTGCTGTTCGCGCATCTGCAGGGCCATGCGCAGGGCCTTGTTGCCCAGCCTGTCGACCGAGACGCCGATGATGCGGCCCGGCATGTTGCGCTTGAAGGCCTCGCGCGTGGTCATGTAGCCGGCACTCGGGCCTCCGAAGCCCATCGGCGTACCCAGACGCTGGGTCGAACCCACGGCGATGTCGGCGCCCCATTCGCCCGGCGCCTTGAGCAGCGCCAGCGCCAGCGGATCGGCCACGGCCGTAACGAGTGCCCCCTTGGCGTGGGCGGCGGCGGTGAAGTCGGCGTAGTCGCGCACCGTGCCGTCGGCGGCCGGATACTGGACGATGGCGCCGAACTCGCGGCCCGTGAATTCGTATTCGTCATACTCGTCGATGATCAGCTCGATGCCGAAGGGTTCGCTGCGTGTGAGCAGCACGTCGAGTGTCTGCGGGAAGAGGTTGCGGTCGACGAAGAGCTGGTTGCGTCCCTCCTTGACGGCCTCGCGCGAACGCAGGGCGTACATCATCAGCATGGCTTCGGCCGTGGCCGTGCCCTCGTCCAGGAGCGAGCAGTTGCCGATCTCCATGCCGGTCAGCGAGATCAGGGCGGTCTGGAAGTTCAGCAGCGCCTCGAGGCGGCCCTGCGAGATCTCGGCCTGATAGGGGGTATAGGAGGTGTACCACGCGGGGTTCTCGAAGACGTTGCGCGAGACGGCGGCCGGCACGGCGCACGGATACCATCCCATGCCGATGAACGACCGCAGCGTGCGGTTGCGGTCGGCCAGCTCGCGGATGTGGGCGGCGAATTCGTACTCGCTCATCCCTTCGGCGGGCAGCGCCAGGGGCTTCTTGAGCCGGATGGATTGCGGAATGACCTGTGCGATCAGTTCGTCGACCGACCCCACGCCGATCACGTCGAGCATCGCCTTGAGGTCCTTTTCGTTGTTGACGCCGATGTGGCGTCCGGAGAATTTGTCGAACATAAAAGGTTTACGGGTTATGTTGGTTTTTTGCGTTGTCTGCGTATTCGGTTCCGGGGGGCGGCGGTTGCGGTCTCTTCAGGCCTCCCGTCCCGGGATCATACAAAGGTAAGACAAATGCAACGGACGCCCAAATTTTCCGCCGCTATTTTTCGGGCGGGGCGAAAAACGCCGAATCCCCGTTTTTGCGGGGATTCGGAAGGGGCGGAGGAGGTTGTCCGGCCTGCGGTCAGTAGGTGAACGAGCTGCCGCCGATGAATTCGCGCAGGATCGACGTCGGCGGGACCTCGTCCGAGGGGATCGGAATGAAGTTGTCCAGGAACTTGAGCATGCGCCGCGCCTCGTCGAACTCCGGCACCGTGTCGGGCACCTCGCGCAGGATCTTCTCCGCATAGGGGCGCAGCACCGAGATCTCGTAGAACAACGACGAGTTGAGCATCACGTCGGCATTCTCCTGATAGGGGAAGATGTGCCGCTCCTCGCCGCGGCGCACCGAGGCCCAGCGCGAAAGCGTGTGCAGGGCATCGGCTCCGCGCTGCTTGTAGTCGCGCGTCAGACGCCGCAGCAGGCGGTTGTCCGTCGTGGCGATGCGCGAGAGGTTGTCCATGGCCACCGACGTGAAGCACGAGATGTAGATGCGGAACTTCTTCGAGTCGGGGATCGAGGGGGTCAGCCGCGGATTCAGGCCGTGGATCCCCTCGATGATGAGGATCGACCGCTCGTCGAGCGTCAGCGGCGTGCCGTGCTGCGTACGGCGCCCGGTGATGAAGTCGTAGCGCGGGATGTCGACGCTCTGGCCGGCCATCAGCCGCCGCAGGTGGTCGTTGAACAGCTCGAGGTCGATCGCCTCGAGGGCTTCGTAATCGTACTCGCCGTTCTCGTCGAGGGGGGTCTTCTCGCGGTCGACGAAGTAGTCGTCGAGCGAGATCATCACGGGCCGCAGCCCCAGCACGCCCAGCTGGATGCCGAGCCGCTTGGCCGAGGTGGTCTTGCCGCTCGACGAGGGGCCTGAGATCAGCACCATGCGGATGCCGCGCTCGGCGTTGGCGCGCTGGATGGCGTCGGCCACGTCGGCGAACTTCCGCTCGTGGAACGCCTCGGCCATCTTGATCATGCCGCCGGCATCGCCGGCCAGCGTGCGGGCGTTGACCGCTCCGATGGTCGGGACGCCCATCAGCGTCACCCAAGACTGGTACTCCTGGAAGATCGAGAACATCTTCTCCTGCTGGACGTTCTTGTTCAGCCGGTCGGGATCCGTGCGCAGCGGGAGCGCCAGGTAGAAGCCGTTGTAGCAGGGTTCGAGGTCGAACAGGTCAAGATAGCCCGTCGAGGGGGCCAGCGAGCCGTAGAAATAGCCCGCCGTGTCGTCCAATGTATAGAGGTCGCTGTAGAGGCGCGGACGGGTGTCGAGCAGTTCGATCTTGTCCGCGAAGCCCTCCTCGGCGTAGCGGGCCCGGACCTCGGAGGTGAGCATCCGGCGGCGTTCGATCGGAAGGTCCTGCTCGACCAGCGTGCGCATGCGGTCGCACAGACGGTCGGTTTCGGACTGGGAGAAGCGGTCGATCCCTTCGATTTCGCAGTAGAAGCCGCTCTGACCCATCGAATGGCGGATGTGGAGCCGCCGGCCCGGGTAGAGATCCTTGACGGCCTTCTGCAGCAGGAACCACGCCGTGCGCTGGTAGACGCGGATGCCGGCAAACGAGGTGATGTCGACGAAGCGGACCGTCACGGGGGTATAGACCCGGTAGCTGAGCTCCTTGATGCGGTTGTTGACGAAGGCGGCCAGGAAGGGGTGAGGCCCCGGCGTGATCCGCCCGGCGATCTGCCGCAGCGGGGTCCCCATCTCCACGGAGAGCTTCCCGCCGAGGTTTTCGCAGATGATCTGAATGGTATCGTTCATCGGAAAAATTTGGCTGTATCGAAGCCAAAGATAGGAATAATTCGTACATTTGGCAACCGATTTTCCGAAATGAAAAACAATGTCGTGAATATGAAAAAGTTGCTCCAGGGGGTGCTGGCCCTGTCCGTGGTCGTTGCGGCCGCCTGCACGCCCCGCGAAACGACCCTCGTGGTGCTGTCGACCAACGACATGCACGCCCGCATTCAGAACTTCCCGCGCCTGGCCGCCGCCGTCGAGGCCTGCCGCGATACGGCCCGGCTGGTGGTGCTGGCCGACGCCGGTGACCGCTGGACCGGCAACGCCTACGTCGACAAGTCCCCGACTCCCGGCATGCCGGTCATTGCGCTGATGAACCGCCTGGGTTACGACGTGGCCACGTTCGGCAACCACGAATTCGACTTCGGGCAGGCCCATCTGGCCCGGATGATCGACAGCATGGACTTCAAGGTGGTCTGTGCCAATCTGGAGAGTGATACGTGCATCTTCCCGCAGCCGGCCTCCTGGACGATCATCGAGCGGGGCGGAATCCGCATCGGCGTGGTCGGCGTGGTGACCAACTACGAGGGCCCGGGCCATCCGGCCGGCAACGACGCCAATTTCGAGGGATTGCGCTTCCCCGATCCGCAACAGGCGGCCCGCCGCTGTGCCGATTCGCTGCGCTCGAAGGTCGACGTGCTGGTGCTCCTCTCGCACATGGGCGACGACCGCGATGCCGAGCTGCTTGCCACGGAACACCGCTACGATCTGGTGATCGGCGGCCACACCCACAAGCTGCGTGATACGCTCATCGGCGGCACGCTGCTCACCCAGACGGGCAAGAATCTGACCAACGTCGGCGCCACGACCATCCGCCTGCGCGGGAAGAAGATCGCGGCGATCGACTATCGCATCGTCCCGCTGGCGGACTACGCCCCCGATTCGCTCGTTCGGGCCGAGGTCGACCGTTATTATGCCGATCCGGAGCTGAACCGTCCGGTGGGTGAATTCGCCCGTGCGGCCAGCGGCTGGGGCGTGGCCAACTGGATGGCCCGGGGCGTGGCCGACAAGACGGCGGCCGAGGTGGGATTCTACCACGTCGGCGGCGTACGGCTGGATTCGATCCCGGCCGGCGGCATGAGTACGGCGCGCGTCTACGACCTCGAACCCTTCGACTCGCGGATTGCCGTGATGCGTATGACGCCGGCCCAGATGCGGCGGATGATCCTCACGAAGTACAACGATACGGAGAACCGCAAGGAGTCGCACCGCATCGATCTCATCTCGACAACCCCCTATGAGATCGTCACCAATGCCGCCGACAGCGCGCTGGATGTGCGTTTCCCGCAGCTGCGCGAGGGGCGCATGTACCGTGTGGCCATCAGCGACTACGTCTTCAAGAACTACCACGATCTGGACTATGTCGACGGTGCGATCACCGACATCAAGGTGGCTGACGTGCTGCTCGAAGAGCTGGAGGAGGATTCGCCGCTCGAGCCCGACAACCGGCCGCATCAGCGCATCGTCCGCCCGTAGAAGCGGCCGCTCTGAACCGCCGGCCGCGAAAAACGACTGAAAAACGGCTGAAAAAATTTGATTTTCAGCCAAAAAGCCGTACCTTTGCACTCCGCAAGCCCGGGAGATTGCTCCCGCGCGCGGGCAAAAACTTTATTATTAACCATTTAACGAGCGATTGTATCGCAAAAACAATTTCCAACATGGAAGAAGCAAAGAAAGTCGCAAACGAGAATTTCGACTGGAACGCCTTTGAAAACGACCTGGCCGTATCGGATCAGGACAAGGCCCAGATCACCGAAGCCTACGACAAGACGCTGTCGAATGTCAACGTCGGCGAAGTGGTCGAGGGTACCGTAACCGCCATCACCAAGCGTGAGGTCATGGTCAACATCGGCTACAAGAGCGAGGGCGTGATTCCCGTCTCGGAGTTCCGCTACAACCCCGATCTGAAGGTGGGCGACAAGGTGGAGGTCTACGTGGAGTCGGCCGAGGACAAGAACGGTCAGCTCTCCCTCTCGCACAAGAAGGCCCGTCAGCTCAAATCGTGGGATCGCGTCAACGAGGCCCTCGAGAAGGACGAGGTTATCAAGGGTTACATCAAGTGCCGTACGAAGGGCGGTATGATCGTCGACGTATTCGGCATCGAGGCCTTCCTCCCCGGCTCGCAGATCGACGTGAAACCCATCCGCGACTACGACGTATATGTCGACAAGACCATGGAATTCAAGGTTGTCAAGATCAACCAGGAGTTCCGCAACGTGGTCGTTTCGCACAAGGCCCTCATCGAGGCCGAACTCGAGGCTCAGAAGCAGATCATCATGTCGAAGCTCGAGAAGGGTCAGATTCTCGAGGGTACCGTCAAGAACATCACCTCCTACGGCGTATTCGTCGACCTGGGCGGCGTAGACGGTCTGATCCACATCACCGACCTCTCGTGGGGTCGCGTAAACCACCCCGAAGAGATCGTTTCGCTCGACCAGAAGATCAACGTCGTAATCCTCGACTTCGACGAGGCCAAGAAGCGTATCGCCCTGGGTCTGAAGCAGCTCACCCCGCATCCGTGGGAGGCGCTCGATCCCAACCTCAAGGTGGGCGACAAGGTCAAGGGCCGCGTGGTCGTTATGGCCGACTACGGCGCCTTCGTCGAGATCGCTCCCGGTGTGGAGGGTCTGATCCACGTTTCGGAGATGTCCTGGAGCCAGCACCTGCGTTCGGCTCAGGAGTTCCTGAAGGTCGGCGACGAGGTTGAGGCCGTCATCCTGACCCTCGACCGCGAGGAGCGCAAGATGTCGCTCGGCATCAAGCAGCTTACGCCCGATCCCTGGGAGAATATCGAAACCAAATACCCCGTCGGAACCCGTACGATGGCCAAGGTGCGTAACTTCACGAACTTCGGCGTATTCGTTGAGATCGAGGAGGGCATCGACGGTCTGATCCACATCTCGGACCTCAGCTGGACCAAGAAGATCAAGCACCCGGCCGAGTTCACCCAGGTAGGTGCCGACATCGAGGTTGTCGTCCTGGAGATCGACAAGGAGAACCGTCGCCTCTCGCTGGGTCACAAGCAGCTCGAGGAGAATCCCTGGAACACCTTCGAAAACCAGTTCCCCGTAGAGAGCATCCACGAGGGTACGATCACTGAACTTACGGACAAGGGTGCCGTCGTATCGCTGGGTGAGAATGTCGAGGGCTTCTGCCCGTCGCGCCAGCTCGTCAAGGAGGACGGCACGACCCCGAAGGTGGGCGACAAGCTCAACTTCAAGGTCATCGAATTCTCGAAGGCTACGCGCCGTATCACCCTCTCGCACCTGCGCACCTATGACGATGCCCGTAAGGAGGCCGTTGCCGCCGAGAAGGCCGAGAAGCGTGCTGCTGCCGACGCTACGAAGTCGACCGTGAAGAAGATCAACGCTTCGGTTGAGAAGACCACCCTGGGCGACATCGCCGGCCTGGCCGCTCTGAAGAGCGCCATGGAGGCTGCCGAGGCTGCCGAGGCCAAGGAGGCTGCCGCCAAGAAGGAGGAGTAATCTTCCCGAGGGGGGGGGAAGTGAGTCCGGGAGAGGTGCTCCTGAAGGGGGCGCGAAATCCCGGGGCTGCATGATCCCGAGACACTCCGACCCCAGAAAATCCCCCGAACCGATCAGTAACGCCCGCACTCAGAAAAGAGTGCGGGCGTTTTTTTGCTCCGATCTTTGGCCGTCCGCCCGAAAACCGCTATCTTGTAACCCTTGAAACACGGAGCTTATGATGACCCGATTGCACCGATTGACCCGATTTGCCGCTATGAAACGAACCGCCCGAACAGGATGGTTGCCGATCTTGCTGACTCTGCCGATTTTTCTTGTCTGCCTGCCCTCACAGCCGGTTGCAGCCATAACCCCGTCACGGGTGATCGCCCCATATCCTGCCGGATTCGGAACCCCGCCGATGAATTATTCAAAGGATGCGTGGCGGGTTTGGTTCCGTGGCCGCGAGGTTGTCGATGCCGTTCCCTCGTCGTTCGTGGATCTGGGCGACGGTTACGGCAAGGATGTCTGGAGGGCCTTTTTCGAGGGGCGCCCCGTAATAGATGCCGCGGCTCAATCGTTCACGGTGCTTTGCGACGGGTATGCCCGCGATGCATGGCGCATCTATTGGTGCGGCCGTCCGGTGGCTGATGCCGCCCCGTCGTCGTTTGAGACACTCGGCTGGGGGTATGCACGCGATGCGTGGCGGGTCTTCTGGAACGGCCAGCCCCTGTCGGAGGTTGCCCCGTCGTCGTTCGAGGTGCTGGGCGACGGTTATGCACACGATGCGTGGCGGGTCTTTTGGAGCGGCCAACCCTTGTCGGAGGTCGCTCCGTCGTCGTTCGAGGTGCTGGGCGACGGCTATGCACGCGATGCGTGGCGGGCCTTCTGGAACGGCCGGCCTCTGTCGGATGCCGCTCCGTTATCGTTCGAGGTGCTGGGCCGGGGCTATGCCCGTGATGCCAGGCGGGTCTGGTTCCGCGGCCGCGAACTCCCCGGAGCCTCACCATCCGATTTTCTGCCGCAATATTGATGACCGGCCGACCGGAAATCATAGACAGTAGGATAGTCCTGCGTGGCTCTTGTATGACTCTGTGAGGTTCTGCGTGACTCTGCGGGGTATCGAGGGCCTGCACGGCTCTGGATGGTTTGGATGTGACCCTGTACGGTTCTGGATGGTTTGTGGCTCTGCGAGACTCTGCGCGGCTCTGGATGGTTTTAGCGGGGCTGCGCGGTTCTGCGAGACTCTGCGAGACTCTGTGCGGCTCTGTGCAGCGCCGGCCTCGATAACGGCTATCTCTCCAGCACCGCATGGGGGGGGAGAACTCTCCGCTTAAACGCCCTCACGCTCCCCCTCCTTTACTGGTCTCTTCCCCGCGTCTCCTCCCGCCTCCTCCCATTTCCTTCTCCCGTCTCCACAGATCTTCCCGCCTTCACTGGTCTTCTCTCCGCGTCTCCTCATGCACCCCCCCCACAACCTCTCGCCAGTCAACACAAAAAAGGCTCTCCGCTGAGCGGAAAGCCTTTTTTCGTGATCGGAAGTCGACGCCTTATTCGGCAGCCACCACCGAGAATTTGATCGTAGCCTTGACCTCCTTGTGCAGACGGGCCGAAGCCTCGTACTCGCCGACGGTCTTGATGGGCTCGACGGTGATCTGCTTGCGGTCGATGGTGATACCCTTGCCGGCCAGGGCCTCGGCGAGGTCCGTAGCGGTTACCGTACCGAAGAGCTTGCCCTCCTCGGCCTTCATCGAAAGCGTCAGCGGCAGGTTTGCAATCGTCTCGGCCAGCGCCTGGGCATCAGCCAGGATCTTGGCGTCCTTGTGAGCGCGCTGTTTGAGATTCTCGGCCAGGACTTTCTTGGCGGAAGCCGTAGCGGCCTTGGCCAGACCCTGGGGAATCAGATAGTTGTTGGCGTATCCGGGTTTTACGTTGACGATGTCATTGGCGTAACCCAGCTTCTCGATATCTTTGATCAGAATTACCTCCATGGTTGTCCTCCTTTAAATTATTTCATGCAATCGGTTACGAAGGGCAGGATAGCCAGGTGACGTGCACGTTTGACGGCCTGTGCGACCTTCTTCTGGAACTTCTGCGAGGTTCCGGTCAGGCGGCGGGGCAGAATCTTGCCCTGTTCGTTGAGGAACTTCTTGAGGAACTCACCGTCCTTGTAGTCTACATACTTGATGCCGAGCTTCTTGAAGCGGCAGTATTTCTTCTTTTTAACGTCGACCGATACGGGGTTGAGGTAACGGATTTCCGACTGAGCCTTGTTTTCCTGTGCCATGGTTTACTCCTCCTGTTTGTTAGCAAGTTTAGCACGACGCTTCTCCGAGTACTCGACGGCGAATTTGTCCTGCTTGAAAGTCAAGAAACGGATCACGCGCTCGTCGCGGCGATACTGCGTTTCGAGGGTGTTGATCAGCGAGCCTTCGCCCGTGAACTCCATCAGGAAGTAGAAACCGGTGGTCTTCTTCTGAATCGGGTAGGCGAGCTTGCGAAGGCCCCACGACTCCCGGTTCACGATCTGACCGCCGTTTTCGGTGATGACACCCTGGAATTTGTCAGCGACCTCCTGCACCTGAGCATCGGACAGAACCGGCGTGACAATGAAAACGGTTTCGTAATTGTTCATAATGCGTTTAATTAGTTGTTAGTCCCATTTCGGGACCGCAAAGATACGCATTAAAATTGAAAATGAAAAATTGAGAATTAAAAATTTCTCAGTATTTGGATTTTCTCCGCTTTTGCCTATCTTTGTGGAACATACTGACAAACACGGAAAGTGTAAGTTTATTCCTGTTAAGCGAACGTAGGAAATTCTCTTTGGCGAGGAATAGGCAGACATCTTACCGCGTCGTATCCATTTTTCCATGGGTATGGGCGTGGGAGCTGTCGCTTATTTTATGCCAAATGGTAATCCTACGACCAGCTTAACTGAAATAAGTTTTCAGCACCACGCTTTCTTTTTTCTATTAATCAAAGAAGTCAGCCGTGTAGGTGCAAGAGCGGTAATACTAAACTTAACGTTATGAAAAGGCTATTGTTTGTTGTGATGGCGACAATTTTGTCAATGACATTATTGTCATGCGAAAAAGAAAAAGATTCAACCACAACTCCCATTGAGGGAAATGAAGATTATTATTATGTGAAGTATCAAATATCAGGGAAAGTTTATTTTTATATTGACGGGGTAAGTTATAATACCGAAAAGGGAACTCGTACGGAAAGTTTTGCAGCAGCTCGTTCTTTTGAGACTATATGTGGACCGGTTAGTAAAAATTTTGCCGCACGGATAACGTTAACGAAATATCGGGGTGCTCCGACAAATGATGCCACTAAAATATCGGTTAGTAAAAATAATGGTCCATTTGCAGTAAAGGCATCGGGACAATATTCCGCATCTTATGTTATAGATTTTTGATCACTAAATTTTGGGGTTGAATTGTTTAATATGATTGATAAAACACCGCTCTTTAGGGCGGTGTTTTTGTATAATATGACGCCAACGGCCGTCCGCAGCGGGACAACGATCGGACGCATAAAACAGGCTTCTTAAGCCTCCTGGGGGAAGCCCTGGGCCTTCAGCCGGATCTCGCCGCCGTCGGGCGTCACGAGGTAGGCGCCGGTCGATTCGGCCGTGATGTGGCCGATGACGTCCACCAGTCCCAGTCGCATCACCTGCTCCTGCATGGACAGCGGTACGGTGAAGAGCAGTTCGTAGTCCTCACCGCCGTTCAATGCCGCCACGACCGGGTCCGTGTGCATCTCCTCGGCCAGCGAGGTGGTCTGCTGCGCGATGGGAATCCGCTCGAGGTAGATCCGCGCACCGCACTTCGACGACTTGCAGATCTGCATCAGATCGCTGGCCAGACCGTCCGAGAGGTCGATCATCGAGGTCGGGAGGATCTTCTCCTCGCGGAGCGTTTCGATGATGTCCGTACGCGGGCGCGGCTTCAGGTACTTCTCCAGCAGGTATTCATATCCCTTGAACTGCGGCTCGGGGTTTGCGACGTCGGCCAGGACCCGCTTCTCGCGCTCCAGCAGCTGAAGCCCCATGAAGGCGGCGCCGAGATTGCCCGTGATGCAGATCAGGTCGTGGAGCTGTGCTCCGCTGCGGCGGACGAGCTCCTGTTTCGGGGCGTGCCCCAGCACGGTGACGGTGATTACGAGCCCGGTCATCGAGGCGCGTGTGTCGCCTCCCACCAGGTCGATCTCCTGCTCGCGGCAGGCAAATGCGATCCCCTCGTAGAGATCCTGCAGCGCTTCGACCGGTATTTTGGCCGAGACGCCCAGCGAGACGGTGATCTGCGACGGCCGCGCGTTCATGGCCAGAATGTCGCTCACGCCGGCCGTCACGACCTTGTATCCGAGGTGCTTGAGCGGGAAGTAGGTGAGGTCGAAATCCACCCCTTCGTAGAAGGAGTCGGTGGTGCAGAGCAGCGTCTCGCCGTCGGGCGGAGCGATCACCGCGGCATCGTCGCCGACACCCGTGAGCGAAGAGGGTTGGCGCAGGGGGAAATCCTTCGTCAGGAGATCGATCAATCCGAATTGTCCGAGCGTGGCGATCTCGGTGCGTTTTTTGGGCTCCATATTTCTGAGATTTTTTACAAAATTAGCCAAACATTCTTGATTTGGGCAAAAATAACGTATTTTTGTCCGGTTTAAATCCTAAAAACGGGTTAGTTATGATCAATATCGTCTTATTCGGTGCACCGGGTTGCGGCAAGGGAACCCAGGCGCAGCGTCTGAAAGAACACTACGGAATCGACCATGTTTCGACCGGCGAGGTGATCCGCGACGAGATCCGTCGCGGTACGGAACTCGGCCGCAGCATGGAGTCCTACATCAAGGAGGGCAAACTGGCTCCCGATTCGATCGTCATCGGCATGATCGCCAACTACGTGGCCGATCACCTCGATGCCAAAGGCTGCATCTTCGACGGTTTCCCCCGTACGACGGTTCAGGCCGAGGAGTTCGACAAGATTCTTGCCAAGCACGGCCTGAAGGTCGACATCATGGTCGACATCCACGTTCCGGAGGAGGAGCTGGTACACCGCCTGCTGCTGCGCGGCAAGGATTCGGGGCGTGCCGACGATGCCTCGGAGGAGGTGATCCGCGAGCGTCTGGCCGTTTACCACAAGCAGACGGCCGTCGTGGCCGACTACTATGCCGCTCAGGGCAAGTATGCTTCGGTCAACGGCGTCGGAACGATGGAGGAGGTCTTCGACCGGATTGCCACCGTGATTGACGGTCTCGAGAAATAGGGCTCCGCAATTCGGAGTCTGCCGCTGCCGGTTCGCCCCGTTCGGGCGGACCGGTTTTTTGTGGGTGCTGCAAAATCGAATTGCCCCATCCTTTCGCTCGATATTCCGGCGGGTGTAAGGTTGCCCCGGGCATTCCCTTCCGGTTGGAAGGGGGCGGAAATGACAAGGCCCGGACTTTGAGGTCCGGGCCTTGCAGATGGTTGCTCAAGAATTAGAGGGCGTTCACGTGGAGCTGAATGGCGCTCTTGAGGTTTGCAGCCTTGTTCTTGTGCATGATGTTGTGCTTGGCCAGCTTGTCGAGCATTGCCGTTACCTTGGGCAGCAGAGCCTCGGCAGCGCTCTTCTCGGTCGTGGCGCGCAGGGCCTTCACGGCGTTACGCGTCGTCTTGTGATAGAGCCGGTTATGAGCGCGCTTCGTCAGCGTCTGACGAATGCGTTTTTTCGATGACTTATGGTTTGCCATAATCCGTTGTTTTTATTTTTTTACTTTTTCAGTTTCTGCACTCGAACGGCCGTGGCCGCTTTCGGATAGACCCCGAAGGTCCGCTCCTTGTTGGATTGTCACCCGTCAAGGCTGTCGGAAAGTTGCGAAATTACGGGGTAGGTAAACGCCTTCTCCCTCCCCCCCCCTCTCGGATCTCGCGGCCTCTCTTTTGGCCCCTTGGTAGCCCATAGCAGAATCGAACTGCTCTTTCAAGAATGAAAATCTTGCGTCCTAACCGATAGACGAATGGGCCTCTACCACTATCGCGCTGCCCGTAATGGGGCGCTTTAGCGGTGCAAAGGTAAACAAAAAAGTTTCTTGTACAAAAAAAGTGGTGAAAAAATTGAATTTTTATTGAGAATGCCTTGGTGAGAGATACGGCAACGACCCCTCGCGTCCCTTTGTCCGGGGCCCTCGGGCGGCCGTTCAGGCGTTTTTTCCGTTTCCCGGGATTTGCCGCTCAACGCAGCCGGACGCTGCGCGTTGCGGGGTCGAATTGCGCGCTGCGCCCCGAGAAGAGCCGTTCGAGGTAGCCGCTCGAGACCATCTCGTCGGCCGGCAGCAGGTGCAGATGCGGCGTGTCGATCAGCGCCACGGCGTCGCACAGCGAGAGGGCGATGTCCAGATCGTGCGTCGAGAAGAGGACGCATTTGCGCTCGTCGCGGGACAGACGCCGCAGCAGCGTGGCCAGTTCGTAGCGGTTCGGCAGGTCGAGGAAGGCCGTCGGTTCGTCGAGCAGGATGATCGGCGTATCCTGGGCCAGCGCCCGGGCAATCATCACCCGCTGGCACTCGCCGTCCGACATGCGGTCCATTGTCTTGCGGGCGAATGCCGACATGCCGACCAGTTGGAGCGAACGTTCGACCACGGCGCGGTCCTCTTCCTGCATGCGTCCGATCCAGTTGGTGTAGGGGGCGCGGCCCAGCGCGACGACATCCTCGCACGCAAGGTTGGCAATGCGCACCTTGTCCGTGGTGACGAACGAGACGGTCTCGGCCCGCTGGCGGGGCGTCATCCCGGCGAGCGTATGCCCGCAGAGTTCGATCCGTCCCGCCGTGACGGGGCCCAGTCCGGCGACGGCCCGCAGCAGGGTGCTCTTGCCCGTTCCGTTGCGGCCGATGAGGGCCGTCAGCGATCCCGGAGCGATCTCGGCGCAGATGTCGGCGAGCAGCGTGCGGCTGCCGTAGGCGAGGGTGATATGGTCGAGTCGGATGCTCATGGCGTCAGAAGAGGTTGCGGTTTCGGATGACGACGAAGATGACGACCGGAATGCCCATCAGGGCCGTGATGGTGTTGATGGGCAGGGTCAGCGTCTTGGCCAGCAGGTCGCAGATCAGCAGCAGGGCGGCCCCCGAGAGCATCGAGGCGGGCATCAGCACGCGGTGGTCGGCCGACGAGAAGATCATGCGGGCCAGGTGCGGCACGGCCAGTCCGATGAAGCCCACCGGGCCGCAGAAGGCGGTGACCGTGCCGGCCAGCAGCACCGTCGAGAGGAAGATCAGCGAGCGGGTGCGCTGGATGTTGAGCCCCATCGTGCGGGCGTAGTTCTCGCCCAGCAGGAGCAGGTTCAGCGGCTTGATGACGGCCACGGCCAGCAGGAGCCCCGCCACGACGGCCGGAAGCATCAGCGCCAGACGGCTGCCCGTCACGTCGCCCAGCGATCCCATGGTCCAGATGACGAACGATTTGAGGGCCGATTCGTTCGAGAGGTATTGCAGGATCTCGACCACGGAGCTCACGCCCGAACTGAACATCATGCCGAGGATGAGGATGACCATGATGTCCTTGATGCGGCGGCTGACGGCCATGACGATGGCCAGCACGAGGGCCGAACCGATCCAGGCGGCCCCGGCGATGCCGAGCGACTGGACGAACGAGTGGCCGGCGACGCCCAGCAGCGGGGCTCCGAGCAGGAACATGGCCACGCCGAGCGAGGCTCCCGAACTGATGCCCAGGACGTAGGGGCCGGCCAGGGGGTTGCGGAACAGCGTCTGCATCTGGAGTCCGCTGGCGGCCAGCGCGCTGCCGGCCAGCAGGGCCGTGAGGGCCTTCAGCAGCCGGATCTTCTGGATGATGGTGGCGTAGGTCGGGTCGCAGTTGCCGCCCGTGAGCGCGGCCCAGACCTCGCGGAGCGGGATATCGACCGATCCGACGGCCAGATCGCCGATGAAAAGTGCGGCGGTGAGCAGCGTGAGCAGCGTGAAGAGCAGGGCGGTACGCGACATCGGCGGTTATTCGAGGCGTTTATAATAATAGGTCGAATCGCTGCCGCCGGCCAGGATGGTCTTCAGGTCGCGCAGTACGACGTCGGGCCGTACGACGCCCGATTCCCAGAAGTCGCTGCCTCCGGAGGGGGTCTGACGGCGGTTGTTGTTCCAGACGCAGCGGTCGACGACGGCCGGCACCTCGGCGAATTTCGGATTCTGTGCCGTGAGCTCTTCGATCGAGTTGCAGGCCCCGACGTTGATCCAGAAGTCGGCGCTGTTGGCCAGCAGGTAGGCCTCCTCGAGGTCGACGGCGACCGAGGCGTTCGTGTGGTTTTTCGTGTAGATGTAGCTTCCGCCGGCATCCTCGATCAGCCGCACCATGTAACTTTGCGTCGAGGGCATGAACCAGGTGTCGCGGTAGGGGGTGTTGAGCATCACCTTCGGGCGGGCGTCGGCCGGGTCGAGCCGTGCCCGGAGGTCGTTGTAGCGCGCGGCGATGCGGCGCAGCGTGTCGGCTCCGGCCGCCCGCAGGTCGCACATTTCCGCTGCAGCGACGAGCCATTCGGCCTTGCCCAGGGGCGACTCCTCGACGTAATCGCCCACGTAGAGGTAGGGAATTCCCAGTTCGCGGAGTTTGTCGGTGATGGTGGTGTTCTCGCCCGAGATGCCGTAGAGCAGGATCACGTCGGGATGCAGGGCGGTGAGCAGCTCGAAGTTGAGATTCGTGTCATAGCCCACGTCACGGAGTTCTCCGCTGCGGCTGCGCTGCTGGATCCGGGGGTTGGAGATGTAGTCGAGGCCGGAGACCCCGACGATGCGGTCGGCGAGCCCCAGGGCGTCGAACAGCGCCACGTGGCTCGACGACATGCAGACCACGCGTTGTACGGGGGCCCGGACGGCCTGAACGGATCCGTCGGCGGGGGCTTTGGCCTTGCCGCGCAGCAGGATGAGGTGTTGTTCGGAGCGGGCGTCTCCCTGCCAGGGATTGTGGACCGAGATGAGGGTCGAGGCATCACGTTCGGTGCCGCGGATGTCGAATCCGGAGGCATAGGTCGGGGCGTAAACCGTTGAGGTGAAGTCGCTCAGGTGGCGTTCAGCGGATCCCGAGCAGCCCGTCATGAGGGCGGCTGCGAGGGACAGGATAAGAAGGGCGAAAGGTTTCATTTCTGCAAAAGTAGGAAAAAATATTGCAGAAAAGTGTTGTTTTATCAAAAAAGTGCGTATATTTGCAGTCCCAAAGCGAAGGGTTTTGGACTTCGCGAGGGCGGAATCGGGGCGTAGCTCAGTCCGGTTAGAGTACACGTCTGGGGGGCGTGTGGTCGCTGGTTCGAATCCAGTCACCCCGACTGAAGAAAAGGCTTGACAATCACATGATTGCCGAGCCTTTTTCGTTTCTGGCAGGCCGTTCGGGCAGGGGTTTCAGACCCCGTTTCTGCGGCATTCTGCGCGGGGCGTGTAAACCGTGGTGTAAACCGCCAAAAGGCTATGGACGCCACAATTTCAGTCATTTGCTTCAAAAGCAAGACCCTCGCCAACGGGGAGCATCCGCTCATGTTGCGTATTACGAAGGACCGCAAACGGACGATGAAAAGTCTCGGCGTGTCGGTCCATCCGTCAAATTGGGATTTCGACCGCAACGAACCCAAGCCCAAGTGTCCCGACCGCAAGTATATCCAGCAGATTATCCTGAAGGTCAAGACCGAGTATCAAACCAAGCTGTTGGAGAAGAGCGCCAACAATGAGGATTATACCGCTCAAACGCTTGTCAAGGAGCAGTCCCGAGCGCAAATCCAGTCGGAAACGGTCGAACATTTCTATTTGAGAACCATTGAGCAACTCAAACGGGAGGGGGCGGTAGGCAATGCCTATGCCTATCAGAACTCCTATCAGGTCTTGCGATCCTTCCACGCGGACAAACCGCTGGCTTATCCGTTTGGACAGATTGATGAAGCCTTTCTGAACGCTTTCGAGAGTTGGATGCGGTCAAAAGGGAACAAGGAGACAACCTTGAGTTTCCAGATGCGGACCTTGCGGGCGATATTCAATCGTGCAGTCAGAGCCAGGATTGTCGGCAGGGAGAAGAATCCGTTCAACGAGTACAAGATCAGTAAATTCAATACCCGAACACCGAAACGCGCCTTGAGCAAGACGGACGTGATGAAGATCATGGCCGCTGATTGTTCACAGGGTAAGGCAATCGAGCAGTTTGCCCACGATGTATTTGTCTTCTCCTATTTGTGCGGTGGTATCTCGTTTGTGGATATGGCCAACCTGACGCCTGCCAATATCGTGGAAGGGCGGTTGATCTATTGCCGTCAGAAAACGCATGGAGCTGTCAATGTCCCGTTGTCGGCACAAGCAAGGGAGATTCTTGCCAAATACGACGGACATTGCAGGCTGGCGGGTTATCTGTTCCCGATATTGGATGAGCGGGTACACATTACGCCCATGCAAAAGAAGAATCGGGTGCATAAAATGTGCGGCAGGGTGAATTTTGCCTTGCGGGGTATCGGCAAGCGTTTGAAGATCAAGTCTACCGTTACGACCTATGTCGCAAGGCACAGCTTTGCCACCGTACTGAAGAAGTCGGGCGTGAATATCGGTATCATATCCGAGGCCTTGGGACATCACAGCCTGAAGACCACTCAAATCTACCTCGATTCATTCGAGAACTCGCAGATCGACGAAGCCATGCGGCATCTGCTGTAAGAATCGGGAGGTCGGCGGCCCTGTTGGGAACCGACCTCCTTTCTTCTGATGACATGTGGCGTCTTCATTACCCAAGGTGTTTTTCCAGCATATCATAGGTCGCCTGTTCCCGCGAAACATCCTCTTCCGTCTTGGGGTTCATGATCTCTTTCACCTGCTCATCCGTCAAACTTCTCAGCCTTATCTCCACCTGGCTGCTGAACTGTGTAGGGTTCTCCGCATGGTTGAATTTCTTAATCAGGAAGGTAATCAGATATTTTTTCGCCAGGAACGCATTTGGAATCCGTTCCGAGGCGGCCTCATACCACTTGACGCTTCGATAGAACCAGCCAGCATCTTCAAATGCCCGCGGCAGTACTTTGCTCTTGACACTGGCTACAAGGTCTTTCGGTTTGAGGGAGTTGGCACCAGTACACCAGAGTGAGATGGTCGCCAGCGGGAAGCCCTTCGTTTGCAGCTCCACGGCAAAGTCAAAGACCTCATTCTTTTCTCCGAGAGCCATTGCTGGAGCTGCCATATAATCGGTCCCCTTCCACGAGGTCGTGCAGATATTCATCTCGGCGATCAGGGCCGCAATCTCCATCTCGGCATTCAGCGCCTCACAAATCACAAGTTCATCCAAGTTCTTGCCCAAGTTCATCCATGCGACCACTCGGTGCTGTCCATCCACCACGGCATAGTACTGTTCTGTCTGCTTGTCGGGGATGTCGTTTCCCTGCAGGTCTACCAGATGGCCGTTCATCAGGTAGACATCCTCACCCTTCACGACGGTGATGGGCGACAGCTGTCCATGCTCCTGCATCGATTTCTCCTTGGCCTTCACGGTCTTGGCATTGGTCGGGCGGTTACCCTTTACAAATGCGAACTGACGGTT
>NZ_NFLR01000014.1:0-71915 GCF_002161005.1 Alistipes sp. An116 | reverse complement strand
ACGCTGGGCGACAACGGCCGCGAGCTGGAGAAGATCTCTGGCCTGATGCGCCGGATCATCGAGCAGGAGGAGTTCTACGTCGATACGATCACCCTCACGGCCTCCTCCTCTCCGGAGGGGCGCTACGCCTTCAACGAGCGCCTCTCGCGGGGACGTGCCGAGGCGCTGAAACGCTACCTGGTGCGTCATTACGGCCGGGGCATCGACACGCTGCTGACCGTGCGGTGGGTCGCCGAGGCGTGGCCCGAGCTGATGAACCGCATCCGCACGGACCCTGCGCTGACGAACCGCGAGGCGATGCTGGAGCTCCTCTCCGCGGAACGGAATCCGGACCGACGCGAGCGTCTGCTGCGCGAGCGTTTCCCCCGGGAGTACGCCTACCTGAAGGAGGTGGTCTACCCGCAGCTCCGCACCGTGGATTTCCGCTACAACCTCCGCCGCAAGGGGATGGTCAAGGATACGATCCACACCACGGAGCTCGACACAACCTATGCCCGGGGTGTGGAGCTGCTGCAAAGGTGTCAGTACGCCCGGGCGCTCTATATTCTCAACGACTACAACGACCGCAATACGGTGGTGGCACACCTCTCGATGGACCACAACGAGCGGGCGCTGGAGCTGCTCTCGACGATGCCGACGGATGCCGTAACGGAGTACCTGCGGGCCATTGCCTGCTCGCGGCTGGGTCGCAAGGCCGAAGGACGCGAACACTTCCTCGAAGCCTGCCGCCGGGATGAACGCATGGAGTACCGGGGAAATCTGGACCCCGAAATTTCGGAACTGTTAAAGGACTAAACACATGAAACGCAAACGCATAATAACGATTCTGACCTACGTTCTTCTGGCTGCAGCCTGGGGCGCGATCTTCGTCTCGCTCTTCACGGCCTGCAACGTCTACGAGGATACGACAATCGAGGTGATCCGATGTCCCGAAATCCGGGATACCATCCAACTCCCGGAGTGGGAACCCCTGGAATAAACAAAGGCTGCGAACTCAATCGCAGCCTTTGTTTTTAATTATCCTTGGGTACGAGAGGCCGGCAAAATTCCTTGTTGACCACCCGGTCGCGCATGGTCTGCATGGAATTGAAATTGCGTGAGATGTTCTGTATTATCTCTATGTAGTTGTCCCGCCATTCTCCTTGTTCATCCTGCCACTGATAGTAAAACGGCTTGATGGAAACGCATTTCGGATGCTCGAACAACGTGTTCAACAAGGTGCGGTCCGAATTGCCGCAGGAGTGCCCCATGATGTATATCTGGTAGTAATCCGAATTGATGAATCGGAGCAGTTGGCGATATTTGTCTGTCTCGAGATAACGTATGGATTTGATGTTCGTCAGATAATCGTTGTCGTTCAGTTTTGAGATAGTCTTGTAGTCATCGTCCATTTCATCCCCATAACCGAAAATAATATGGTTCAAATCGTCTCCCAGTTTTCCATGGATGTGATCTACCTCGAAGCCCGAATCCTTGTAAAGATACATATCTGCTGTTGTTGTATAGTTGAAATTCAGTAGCAGAATCTGGTCCGGAAGCAGAAAAAAGTCCGGAACAATCGCTCTACACTTATAGATATTTTTAATATGCAGGGAATAACTCACTGGGTCATTTAATCCGGGTCGATAATTTTTATTGGCAATCTGTTTATTATATTCATCTATGTTTGAATGGTATGGATATCCGAATTGATTCAGAAAAAATTCTATCGCACTATCAGAATGTGTTGCCAAGAAGTTCAGTCGCTTTTTTGCAAAATCCTCGAATGCCGGTTGACCATCAATGGATATGTCTTGAGCCTCACAAGGTCCATGGATGGCCTTTTGGATACACTCTTTTACCAAGTCCGGCTTTATCTGGTCTTTTTGGATACCATCCAAATATTCGATTAAGAGCTTTTTTATTTCATCCAATTCCTTGTTAAGTGATTTGGCTCCGTCATAACCACAATCACTTTCTCTGAAAATCCGTTTCAGCCAAAAATAATATTCCCCCTCTATGTCTACCCAGTTTTTGGTTTCGAAGGATTTATTTATATGCTGGAAAAACGGTGTAGCCTCAATGAGAAATCTGTCTGGATTTGCTCGAACGGTCTCCATGACATCAGTAGGAGAAATCTCAGCTCCCGTTGAAAACTGTCTTGTTGGAAAAATCCAATTCCATGGCTCTGGCTCTCCCTTTTGTGAAATTGAGCATAACTCATCCGAGAGTTTATCACCTAAATAAGCTCCTTGCAACCATTCTCCCCATTGCTCCCAATAGTGATTTATAAAGTCCTTGTAACTCGTAGGAAGATTATGCGCCAAATCAAATCCGTTTCCAATCAATATGATTCTGTTCATACCTGTTCGCTCATTGCTGATATCTACAAATATACGAAATAATTTTCTCGGATAAACCTCGTCACCGCCGCCCGGTCCAGCAAGATAGCCACCCTGTGCAAAGATGCCAAGAGAACTGCTCTTGTCCTCGTTTGCACAGGGTGGCTTTGTCTCCTTTGCTGTCCGGGCGTTCCGGACAGTTTCTAAAATCTTACAATTATGAAACTGTTGACCGAGGAGATCATCTCTCAATTCGAGGCCCATCCTATCGGGTCCCAGGACGGAAAAGGGCTCCATGCAGAAGTCCTTGTCAAATACTTCAATCCCTGCGGCAGCGGGACGTGGCTCATCACCGAGGCCGAACGCGAAGGCGATGACTGGCGTCTCTACGGTTATTGCCATATTTTCGAATGGGAGTGGGGCTATCTGCTGCTCTCGGAGCTGGAGTCGTTGCGACTGCCCTTTGGGTTGAGTGTCGAGCGAGACCTCTATACCGGCGGGAAATACCTCCGCGATTTTCTCTCCGAAGAGGAGATCCGACAGCTGGAGGCGTTGGGCTGAAAAAACAGGAGCAACGGGCCGCCCGTTGCTCCTTGTCTTATCGCTGAATCGGTTTGACGAGATTCTTTTCGAGAATCTTCGCAATCTCGGACATCGGATAGAGAAACTTCCCGCCGAGGACCGTGTAGGGGATAATCCGCTCGTCGCGGTAGGTCTGCAGCGACCGTTGGCTCAACCCGAAGAGGTTCCGCACCTCCTCGCTGGTGAGGTAGCTCTCCGCATTAAGATGTGAGGGCAGGGTCTCGATCATTGCCTCGATCCGGTCGAGCGCCGCCAGCGCCTTTTCCTGAAGAGCCCTGTACTCCGGAGATCTCCGCGTAATCCACTCTTCCATCATGCCCGTGATTTGACCAGGTTGGCATCGAGGATGCGTTGGATGTCACGCTCGCGGAAATAGACTTTGTTGCCGATCATCGAGTAGGGGATCTTCCGCTGCCGCCGGTAATATTGCAGCACCCGTTTCGAGACGCGCAGCATGCCGCATACCTCCTCCTGGGTCAGCCAGCCTCCGGGTTTGCGAGGCATGGTCTTCGTGGCCAGGTGGGTTGTCCGGATCTGAATCCGGTTGACGATCGCCTTCAGCTCCTCGAAGGCGGCCGCCTCAATCAGTTTGCATTCCATGGTACACCTTTTTTAGTTTGCTGGGGCTCCGATTTCCGGAACCCGCCCGCAAAATAGGGCGGAATTCCGGAAAAGGTGCCGGGTGTCCTTTGCAGGCCTCGCATGTCCGACATCGGGCTACAAAGCCATATTTTCGGCGACGACCTCCATGTCGCGCATGATCGACGAGTCGAGGACCTTCGCATAGCGGCGTGTCATGTTGACGTTGGCATGGCCGAGCATCTTGGCGACGTTGTCGATCGTGGCGCCACTGGCCAGCGTCAGGGTTGCGAACGTATGGCGCGCGCAATGCGTTGAGAGATTCTTGCGGATGCCGCAGATGTCGGCCAACTCCTTCAGGTAGGAGTTCATCTTTTGGTTGCTGCATACGGGAAGCAGCACGCCGTGCGTTTGGCAGTAGGGGTGATCCCTGTAACGGTCGATAATCTTTTGCGCCTCGTCGAGCAGTGGGATGTTGCACATGTTCTTGGTCTTCTGCCGCGCCTTGCGAATCCAGATCTTACCGTGGATGTCCGCCACGAGATGCTCCTCCTTGAGCTGTTGTACGTCCGTAAAGGCCAGCCCTGTCAGACAACAGAAACAGAAGATGTCGCGGACCTGCGCCAGTCGGGGAATAGAGATCGCCTTGTTGAGCATGGCTTTCAGCTCCTGTTTCTCAAGAAACTCCCGTTCGACAGGATCCAGATGAAACCGAATTTGGGCAAACGGATCCTTCTTCATCCATCCTTTGGCCAGCGCAATGCGGACAATCTTCTTGAAGTTCATGAGGTACTTCGAGGTCGTATTGTGGCAGCACCGCCGGACGGTTTTGAGAAAAAACTCGAAGTCTTCGATAAACTGATTTGTGACCTCATCCAGATAGCAGTCCTCTTTTTGATAGCTCTTTTGCAGAAACTCCTCGGTCAGCCGTAGCGTGGTTTCGTAGCGGATCACCGTTCCCGGGGCGAGGCTGATACCCGACAACGCCCTGCACTTTTCGTTGTGGGCGCGGAAGACCTCCATCAGCGTATGACGGTCCGACTGCTCCTTGCCCAGATAGCGGTTCAGAATGATTTGGGCGGAGACCTCTTTCTTGTCGAGTTCGAGGTCTCTTTGAATCCGCAGAATGTTGGCGGAAATGGCGTCCAGATATAGGTTCAAATCCTTTCCGCCGCGGCATTTTTCGTTGGCTTTTCCTTTTGCAGAGTTCCAGGCGTGCGGCTCGATGAAGCGCTTGATCGAGGCGTCAGCGCGTTCTCCATTGATTGTCAGACGCATAAACACGGGAGCTTCGCCTCGTTTGTTGGTCTTGTCCCGCCGAATGTAAAACAACAGTCCGAATGTTGTCCTTTCCATAAGTACACCGAATTAAGGGTTACAAAATTAGTTTCCCAAGTGTCTCATGTCAAGAGGAAGATCGCTGCAAACAGGTGCAAACCAATCTGTTACGAGCAATTCGGTGTACTTTTTCGGCCCGGAAAAAAGTACACCGAATAGGCCACAAGTAACCTGCTTTTCGATGCCTTTTTCTGCATTTTGGCCAAAATAAAAATCCCTGTAAATTCGTGATTTACAGGGATTTGCAATCTTTTGCGTTGTTTCTTGGCGGAGAGAACGAGATTCGAACTCGTGGTACGGGTTGCCCCGTACGTCGGTTTAGCAAACCGGTGGTTTCAGCCACTCACCCATCTCTCCGGGCAACGCTCACGGAGCTTTTGCTCCGAAAGGGTGTGCAAATATAGAATCTTTTTGTGGAAATACAAAATAAAGTGGGCGAAAATTCCTAATTTTGCCTTGCAACCAACCCCGAAATCCATTCTTCCGATGCTGCGAATCCTCCTTTTTTGTCTGTGCATGACGTTCGCTGTACCGGCCGTGCAGGCCTCCGAACCCGATCCGTTCGCACCGCAGCCGCTCACACAACTGCTCCCGATGCTCGAATCCCGCTTCGGAACCCGTATCTCCTGCAAACGCTTCGATCCCGATACGGTGCGGATTTCGTATGCGGCATTCCGCTGTCGCCCCTATTCGTTGGACGAAAGTCTGGACAATCTGCTCCGCGCGACCGATCTGGTGTGGCGCCGTGCCGAGCCGGACGACGCCTCGCCCCGCATCACGATCCAACCCTACGAATACTACCGCCGTACGCCTGCCGACGGCGAGAAGCTGCTCGCCTGGCTTTCATCGCTCTGCGACGACCGCGCATCGTGGGAGCAGCGCCGCGGACAGCTGCTGACCGAGGCCCGCGCGGCGCTCGGACTCGAACCTTTCCGGCGGGCGCTGACGGCCGATCCCGATATCCGCCTCGGGCGCCGCATCCGCCACGACGGCTACGCGACGCGCAACTACGCCCTCGAGACGCTGCCGGGGCTCTACGTCTGCGGCACGATCTACGAGCCCCTCACCGGGGGACGCCACCCGCTCATCGTCTCGCCGGCCGGCCACTGGGAGGGCGGCCGCTACCGCCGCGACCAGCAGATGCGTATGGCTACCTTTGCCCGCATGGGAGCCGTAGCCGTCGACATGGACATCTTCGGCTGGGGCGATTCCGAACGGCAGGTGGGGCGCGAGGCCCACACGGCAGACTATGCCATGCAGATCCAGGTGCTGTGGTCGGTGGCGGTCACCGAGTGGATGATCGCTTCGCGCCGCGATATCGACACGACGCGCCTGGCCTCGACGGGCGGTTCGGGCGGGGCGACCCACGCGCTGCTGCTGGCGCTGTGCGACGGCCGCTTTGCGGTGCTGGCGCCGGTCGTGCATCTGGTGTCGCACTTCGACGGCGGCTGTCCGTGCGAGAGCCGTCGCCCGGTGACGCTGGCCGGCGGTGGGAGTTGTATGCCCGAACTGCTGGCTGCGGTGATGGCTCCGCGCCCGACGCTTGTGGTGAGCGACGGCGGCGACTGGACGGCGACCTATCCCCGGCTCGAATATCCCTTCCTGCAGCGCATCTGGGGCTTCTACGGTGCGGAGGCGAAGATCCGCAACGTCCATCTTCCCGACGAGCGGCACGACTACGGCGTCAACAAACGCCGGGCGGTCTACGCCTTTCTGGCCGAGACGCTGGGGCTTGACCTCACGGCCGTGGATGAGAGCCGCGTGGAGCTGCTCCCCGAGCGGGCGCTGCAGAGTTTTGCCGACGGACTCCCCGCGGGAGCGCTGCGCAGTCGCGGGGAGCTGGAGCGGCTGCTCAAAACCTTGGAATAATCCGAAAACTGAAATGATATGAGACGAATTCTGCTGTTGATGCTTCTGCTGGGCTGCGTGTCCGGCCCCCTGACCGCCCGAACGCTGAAAGCCCGCTATCGGGTGACGACCTCCGACCAGCGGCGCGACTGTCCGGTGGTCATCCGCGACATCCCGGACTGGGCCGTGAGCGCCACGGTCACCTCCGACGGGGAGACCATCCCCGTGCAGCTGGACCGACCGCTGGGCGAACTGGCCTTCGTGGCGGATATCTCCGGCAGCCGGGAGTTCCGCGTGACCTATTCGTCACGACCCGCGCGGCACGGCTACCCGAGCCGTGTCCACGCCCAGATGTGGTTGAAGCAGCCCGACAAGACGCTGCAGGCCGCCGATACGGTCAGCTCGACGCGTGACGACATGTATCACAAGCTGCACCACCACGGCCCGGCCTTTGAGTCGGAGTATGCCGCCTACCGCATCTACTTCGACAAGAAGCAGACGATCGACACCTATGGCAAGAAACACCCGCGGCTCGAACTGGCCGAGACGATGTGGTATCCGACTGCGGAGCAGATGGCCGCCGGATCGGGTTACGACAATCTGCGGGTCTTCGGCTCGGTGGGGGTCGGGACGCTCAAGGGGTGGGACGCCTCGAAGCGGAAGATGATCCACATTACGGATTTCGCCCGGCGCGAGGCGCGGATCCTGGCCCGGGGTCCCGTGCGCACGGTCGTGGAGATGCGCGTCGAGGGGTGGCGCTACTGCGGCCGCGAGATCGCCATGACGTCGCGCTATATCCTCTATGCGGGCCACGGTGAGGTGCAGGTCGAGAACCGCATCGAGGGCGACTTCAGGGGGCTGCTCTTCACGACAGGCGTGATGAAGATGGCCGAGCACCGTGTCGAGCGCGGCGAGGATTGGGTGGCCGCCTGGGGACGCGACTTTCCGGAGAACGACACGCTCAAGTGGGAGCGCGAGAGCGTCGGGCTGGCCGTGGCGTTGCCGGCCGCGCAGATCGTCTCGCGGCAGGACGACCGGACGAGCTGCCTCTTCCAGCTGACGCCCGACGCGCAGGGGCGGATCGACTATGCCATGGGGATGTGCTGGCGGCGGAGCGAGTGGTTCGACGGGCTGAGCGACGAGGAGTGCCTCCGCCGGCTGGAGGCCTCGGTTGCCGAGGCGCGCAAACCCGTCGCGGTGGAACGTGTGCGGTGATTTTGCCGCAGATTTGAATAAAAGTACATCGTTTACGTCAAAAATTCCCGGTTCGATCGGCGGTGTATGTGTACTTTTGTATACCTGAAAAGGGTCGATTTGCAAATTTTCAAGTATACGGAATAAAACTACCTGCTTTATGAACTTCAAGGATGTAACGATCTGTCTGCTCGCCGCGGCGATGTCGGCGGGTGCGGGATGCTCGTCGCCACGGGCGTCGGCCGAGAGTCCGGAGGCGCTGCCCTTCGAGATGCCGGCAGTCCCCCGGCCGCAGATTCCGGCGCGTGCGGTCAGTATCGTTGATTTCGGGGCGGTGGGCGACGGCCACACCCTCAACACGACGGCCTTTGCCGCGGCCATCGACTCGCTGGCGGCGCAGGGCGGCGGCCGCGTAACGGTCCCCGAGGGGGTCTGGTACACGGGCCCCATCGTCCTGAAGGATCATATCGAACTGCATCTCGAACAGAATGCCCTGATCGTCTTCGACAACGATCCCGCGCACTATCCGCTCGTGGAGACCACCTTCGAGGGGCTCAATACGCTGCGGTGCCAGTCGCCGCTCTCGGCGTGCGGGGCGAAGGATGTCGCCATCACGGGCCGCGGGGTGATCGACGGCAACGGCGATGCCTGGCGGGCCGTCAAGCGCGACAAGCTCACCGACCGCGAATGGAAGGCCAAACTGGCCTCGGGGGGCGTTCTCTCCGACGACGGCAAGACGTGGTATCCCTCCGAGAGTTACAAGTTTGGCGCCACGTCGGGGGCCGATCAGAACGTCTCGACGTGGGCCACCACGCGCGAGGATTTCGAGCGGATGCACGACTTCCTGCGTCCGGTGATGGTCTCGCTGCACCACTGCGAAAACGTGCTGCTTGAGGGGGTTACGTTCCAGAACTCCCCCTGCTGGAACATCCATCCGGCCATGTGCACCAACCTGACGGTCCACAATATCACGGTTCGCTGCCCGGACTACGCGCAGAACAGCGACGGCATCGACATCGAGTCGTGCCGCAACGTTGTGGTGACCTCCTCGCGTTTCGACGTGGGTGACGACGGCATCTGCATCAAGAGCGGCAAGGACGAGGCGGGACGTCGGCGCGGCATTCCGTGCGAGAACATCCTGGTCTCGGACTGCATTGTCTTCCACGGCCACGGCGGCTTTGTCGTCGGGAGCGAGATGTCGGGCGGCGTGCGTAACGTGCTGGTTTCCGACTGCATCTTCTCGGGTACGGATGTCGGACTGCGCTTCAAGTCGACGCGCGGCCGCGGCGGGGTGGTCGAGAACATCTGGATCGAGGATATCACGATGAACAACATCTTGCAGGAGCCGCTGCTGTTCGACCTCTTCTACGGGGGCAAGTCGGCCTCGGAGGCTTTAGCCGAGGGCGGATCGGCCGCAGCCGCAGATCTCGAGCCGAAACCCGTCGACGAGACGACGCCGGCCTTCCGCAACATCCACATCCGGAACGTCTGGTGCCGCGGGGCGCGCCGTGCGATGTACTTCAACGGCCTTCCGGAGATGAACGTCGAACACGTGACGGTCGAGAATACGCATATCTACGCCCGGACGGGCGCCCGGATCAACGAGTCGACGGACGTTGTGCTGCGCGACGTGCAGATCATCCCCGAGGAGGGCCCGGCGCTGATGCTCAACAACGTGAAGAGCCTCCGCGTCGAGAATTTCACCTGCCCCGCGGGGCTTCCGACGGCGCTGCAGGTCACGGGCAGCCGCAACCGCGACGTGGAGATCCGTTCGCCGCACATTACGGCGTCCAACGCCTCCCTTTCGGGGACTTCCGCCGGGCAGGTGGCCATTAACCGATAAAACGTAAAACAAAACCGATAATCGAACTATGAATCGTTTCTTTTCCTATTTGGGACTGAGTGTCCTGTTCTGCGTGGGGGCCTGCAGCAGCAACTCCGCCGAAGATACGCTCGATGGCGGGGGCCGGGTATTGCCGGTCCCGACGGTGAGCGTAACGGTGAAGGAGCTGACGGCCAACGTGCAGTGGAGCCTCTCCGAGCAGGTCACCAACGTGCGCTATACCTACGAATTCTACCGCGGCGAGGCGGCGTCGCCTGCAGAGACGGCCACGACGCGTTACACGTCGCATGATTTCGAACTGACCGAGGGCGAAAGCTACCGGGTGCGTGTGCGGGCGACATCGCCCGTCGGGACCGGCGAGTGGCAGGATTCGCCCTTCTCGGAGTTCGTCTCCTTCACGAGTGAGGGACTGGAGCCCGATCCCGACGAACCGGACGATCCGCAGCCGGGCGACGGTTCGATGTTCGGCCTTCCGCTGGCCAACGAGAACGACGGTGTGGTGCGCGCCTTCCCGGGAGCCGAGGGCGGCGGCATGTACGCGACGGGCGGCCGCGGCGGCGAGGTCTACCACGTGACGAACCTCAACGACAGCGGTGCGGGGTCGTTCCGCGATGCGGTGAGCAAGTCGAACCGCACGATCGTCTTCGACGTGGCCGGCACCATCGCCCTGAACTCGAAGCTCAAGATCACGAGCAGTAATCTGACCATCGCCGGGCAGACGGCCCCGGGCGACGGCATCTGCATCCGCAACTATACGGTCGAACTGCAGGGCGACAACATCATCATCCGCTACCTGCGCTTCCGCATGGGTGATACGACCAAGACCGAGGACGATGCGCTGGGCGGCCGCTACCACGCCAACATCGTGATCGACCACTGCTCGATGTCGTGGTGCACGGACGAGTGTGCGTCGCTCTACGCCAACCGCAACTTCACGATGCAGTGGTGCATCATCTCCGAAAGCCTCTGCAACTCGGTTCACGCGAAGGGCGAACATGGCTACGGCGGCATCTGGGGCGGCAAGGACGCCTCGTTCCACCACAATCTGCTGGCCCACCACGTGAGCCGCAACCCGCGTTTCGACCACCCGTACGTCTACGACAAGAACAACGCCTCATACCTCGAGCAGTACCACGGTCACGTCGATTTCCGCAACAACGCGATCTACAACTGGGGCCAGAGCGAGAACTGCTACGGCGGCGAGCTGTGCTGGCTCAACATGGTGAACAACTACTACAAGGAGGGTCCCGCGTCGAAGAGCAACAAGTACTTCTTCGTGGCCTACGGCAACAGCTGCAGCAGCTGCGCTTCGTACGGCTACAGCTACGAGGAGATCATGCCGCGGATCTACGCCGACGGCAACCTCTACCTGAAGCGAGACGGTTCGCAGGCCGCCTTCTCGACGGACAACTACACGGGCATCTACGACAAGGACAAGAAGTCGTTTGACACCTACGCAAAGGATGCCACCGGGACGTTCCGCCAGCCGGCTGCACTTTCCATTACGTCGGACGGCCGCTCCTGCTATACGACCACGCACAGTGCCCGGGAAGCATTCGATGCCATCCTCTCCTACGGCGGAGCCTCGTTGAGCCGGGATGCGGTGGATCAGCGTGCGGTGAACGATGCGCGGTCGGGCGGTGCGACGATCAACGACGGCGGCAACGGTTCGACGGGCGGCATCATCGACACGCAGTCGGCCGTGGGCGGATGGCCCGAGCTGACGGCCACCGACGAGCAGATCGCCCGTGCCGCCACGGACAGCGACGGCGACGGCATCCCCGACTACTACGAGGAGCTCTTCGGTCTGGACAAGAACAACGCTGCGGACGGCAAGGCGAAGACGCTCGATCCGCAGGGACTCTATACCAATCTGGAGGTCTATCTCCACTACCTGGTGCGCGACATCACCAAGGCCCAGGTCGAGGGTGGCAGCTATACGGTGCTCAATTGATTGAATACGATGACGGTCGTACGGGATTCGGGTGCGGACCTCCGCACCCGAATCTTGTCCCCCGGGACCGAAAACGGACGAACGGATGAAACGACTTTTGATGTTGATAGGGGTGCTGGCGGCTTTGACGACGTCGGCGGCGCCGTTGCGCATCCACCTGATCGGCGACTCGACCTGTGCGACGAAGGATCTCGCCGGGGAGAATCCCGAACGGGGCTGGGGGCAGATGTTCGAGCCGCTCTTCGACGAGGGGGTCGAGGTGCTGAACCATGCGCTGAACGGCCGCTCGACCAAGTCGTTCCGCGATGAGGGACACTGGACCGAGGTGCTGTCCGATCTGCGCGAGGGGGACTACCTCTTCATCCAGTTCGGCCACAACGATCAGAAACTGAACGACTCGACCCGTTATGCCCTGCCCGAGGCGTATGCGGAGAATCTGCGGCGCTACATTCGCGAGGCGCGCGAACGGGGAGCCCGGCCGGTGGTGCTGACCTCGGTGGTGCGGCGCCACTTCACCGACGGACGGCTCGACGATACGCACGGCGCCTACCTCGATGCCGCACGCCGCACAGCGGCCGAAGAGCACACGCCGCTGATCGACGCCGAGCGGCTGACCCGCACGTGGATCGAGGGGCTGGGCGACGCGACTTCGCGGAACTTTTTCGTGTGGGTCGAGGCGGGCACCTGTCCGCGGTGGCCCGACGGTCGTGAGGACAATACGCATCTCAACGTCCGCGGGGCGCGGACCGTGGCGCGGCTGATTGCCGCACAGCTGCCCGCCACGCTTCCGGAGCTGGGCCGGCACCTTGTCGGGTCGGATTTTACGGTGGCCCGGGATGGTTCGGGGGACTTTTTCACCCTGACGGAGGCCGTGGCCGCCGTTCCGGACTTCGGCCGCGACACGACGCGTATCGTCGTCTGTGAAGGGGTCTATCGGGAGAAGATCTCCATTCCGGCCACCAAACGATTGGTGGCCCTTACGGGACGCGGCGCCGTGACGGTCTCGTGGGACGACCATGCCTCCGAAACGGGCCCGACGGGCCATCGGCTCGGGACGTCGGGCTCCTCGACCGTCTACTTTGGCGGTGAGGGGTGGACGGTGCGCCACATGACCTTCGAGAACACGGCCGGACGCGTCGGGCAGGCCGTGGCGGTGCAGTGCCTGGCCACGAACCTCCGCTTCATCGACTGCCGGTTCCTGGGCAATCAGGATACGCTCTACCTCTACGGCGTGGGTAACCGCGACGGCAAACGCGTGGCGGAGAATGCCCGCATCCGCTTCGAGGGGTGCTACATCGAGGGGACGACCGACTTCATCTTCGGCTCGGCGGCGGCGCTGTTCCGGCGGTGCGAGATCCGTTCGAAGGCCGACTCCTACGTGACGGCCGCCTCGACCTGCCGCGGGCAGCGTTGCGGGATGATCTTCGAGGAGTGCCGCCTGACGGCCGACGAGGGGGTGACCTCCTGCTGGCTGGGGCGTCCGTGGCGCGACTATGCGCAGACGCTCTTCCTCCGATGCTGGCTCGGCGGCCATATCCGCCCCGAAGGGTGGCACGACTGGGACAAACCCCGCGCCCGCCGTACGGTCCGCTACGGCGAGTATGCCTGCAAGGGGCCCGGTGCCGCCCCGAAGGCGCGCGTCGGATGGTCGCGGCAGCTCTCCGCACGCGAAGCCCGGCAGGCTATCGCCGATTTCGACCGCTGAGGTTGGAAAAGACCGGATTTTTTTGTACATTTAACTTCGGATTCGCGGGCAAAGTGACCCGTGAACCCTCTGAAACCGATATTCCCGACCGGGGCGACACCTCCCCGAAGGGGCTGACTACCGACCATGAAACGACTTCTTGTTACTCTGTTGCTGGCGGTTGCCGCTGCCATTCCGTCTCTTTTTGCGGCGGCGCCACCGCAGTGCCTTTTCCGTACCTACTCGACGCTTGACGGCATGACCCACGACCGCATCGCCGACATCTATACCGATTCGCGGGGCTTCGTATGGATCTGCACGTGGTACGGCGTGAGCCGTTTCGACGGTTATACGTTCAAAAACTTCAGCACCACGCCGGGCGACTTCTCGCCGCTGGCCCACCACCGCTTCATTTCGGTGAGCGAGGATGCGAACGGCCACCTCTGGTTCACGACCTACAACCTGCACGTCTACCGCCTGAACCGCTATACGGAGCAGTTCGAGGATGTGGTGTCGCTGATCGACGGCCTCGATTCGAACCACTACCGGACGCTCTTCTGCCGTCACGACCGGCGGGGCGGCACGTGGGTGGCCGTGGCCGGTGTCGGGGCGATCCGCTTCGAGGATGCGGCCGACGAGTCGCCGGTCCGCGTGACGGCCTTCCATACGTGCGACGAGCTGGGCGGCGACGTCACGGCACTCTATCTCGATGCCCGGGGCGGTGCGTGGCTGGCCTCCTCCGGGGGCGGGCTGCATTATCTCCCGGCCGATGCGGATACGCTGCGGCTCCTCTGCCAGTCCGAGGCTCCGGGATTCGACTTTGCGGCCGATTCGACGCACGTCTACTGCCTGATGCCCTCGGAGATTGTCCGCTGCGGGATCGACGGTACGGGGATCGAACGTCTCGGCGGCGGCAGTTCGCCGCTGACGGCCATCACGGCCGACACGGTGCGCCAGCGCATCTACGCCGGCAGCCGCACGGGTGAACTCTACCGCGTGGGCGGCGACCGTCTCGAGCGGCTCGATCCGAAGGGCCACCGCCCGCGACGGATCCGGGCCCTGGCCACCGATTCGCACGGTATCGTCTGGGTGACCACCCCCGAGACGGGCATCACGCGCTACAACCCCGCATCGGACGACTACAAACACTTCGAGCAGAAGCCCTATACGGTCTCCTACTACCTGGATACGATTCCGAAGATCGCCGAGAGCGGCGGCCGGCTGTGGATCAAGATGAACAATTGGGGCTTCGGCTACTACGACCGCAAGAACGACCGCATCGAACCCTTCTACAACGATCCGGAGCAGCCCGACTGCCGGATGACCAATGCCGTGGTGCGTTTCGACGTGCACGACAACGTGCTGTGGCTGTCGACCTACAACGAACGGGGGCTTCGCAAGGCGGTGCTGCTGCAGCAGCCGGCCGATGTGCTGACGCTCGACGCCAAGTCGTCGAATCCGTTGTCGGGGGAGATCCGCGCGCTGATGACCGACCGCCGGGGACGGATGTGGGTCGGGACGCGCGACGGCGAACTGACGGCCTTCGACGCCTCGAACCGCCCGGTCTACACGCTGCCGCAGCAGGGAGCCGGCACGGGCATGATCTATGCGCTCCGGGAGGATGCCGAAGGGCGTATCTGGGTGGGTACCAAGGGCGAAGGCCTCTACCGGCTGACGCCGAAGGGAACGGATGACTATGCGGTGACGCACTTCACCCACTCCGACGCGGAGGCCTATTCGCTGAGCGATGACCAGATCTACTGCGTCGAGACCGATACGCGGGGACGGATCTGGGTGGCCACCTACGGCGGCGGCATCAACCTGCTGGAGGATCCTGCCGGGAGCCGCTTCATCCACGCCGGGAACCAGCTGTCGCACTATCCGCTTGACGAGGCGGGGCGCGTGCGGTGGCTGCTGTGCGACGGTGCGGAGCGGATGTTCGCCGCGACGGTCGACGGACTGCTGCTTTTCGATCCGAGCCTGCCGCCGCGCGAGATGCGCTTCCGCCTGATGCAGAAGATCCCGGGCGACACCACCTCGCTGGGTAACAACGACATCATCCACATGTTGAAGGATTCGAAGGGGCGGATCTGGCTGGCGACCTTCGGCGGCGGACTGAACCTCATCACGGGTTACGACAGCGAGGGACTTCCGCACTTCCACTGCTACGACCGTTCGTACGGTCTGGCCAGCAACATCTGCATGGCGCTGACCGAGGACCGGCGGGGTGACATCTGGGTCTCGACCCACAACGCCGTCTCGCGCTTCGACCCCTCGCGCCACCTCTTCTCGAACTACTACGTCTACGACGAACACCGCAACGAGATCTTCAGCGAGGCCACGGCGCTCACCTCGCCGCTGGGCGACGTCTACTTCGCCGGCGGGCGTCAGCTCTACCGCTTCAGCCCCGGGGAGATGCTCTCCGGGAAGATCGACTACCGGCTGCGCTTCACGGGCTTCGACGTGCGCAACAAACCGGCGCGGGTCGGCAAGGACGCTCCGCTCGAAGTGGCCGTCCCGGAGGCCGGCCGGGTGGTTTTGCCCTACAACTTCTCGAATTTCCGCGTGGAGTTCGCCACGCTGAACTTCTCGATCCAGCACGAGGTGGGCTACATGTACCGCCTCGAGGGGTACGACCAGGACTGGAACATCTCGGGAACGATCAACCGCGCGTCGTACTCCAACGTGCCGATCGGCAAATACCGTTTCCATGTCAAGGCCTTCGTCGGCAACGCCGATACGGCCGACGAGGGGATCTCGATCGAGATCGAGGTGCTGCCTCCGCTGTGGCTGACGTGGTGGGCCAAGACGCTCTACGTGCTGGCGGTGCTGGCGGTGCTGGTCATCGCCTTCCGCATTGCCGCCTCCGTGATGCGGATCCGCCGCGAGGCGAGCGTCGAGCAGAACATGACGGATCTGAAGCTGCGCTTCTTCACGAACATCTCGCACGAGCTGCGCACGCCGCTGACGCTCATTCTGGGCGGCATCGAGGATGTGCGCAAGCACGACCAGCTCTCGCCGCGCGGCGAGACGAGCCTCACGCTGGCCCACCGCAACGCCAAACGCATGCTGACGCTGATCAACCAGCTGCTGGATTTCCGCAAGATCGTCAAGAACAAGATGGAGTTGAAGATCTCGCGCGTGGATCTGGTGCCGCTCGTGGAGGATGCGCTGGATGACTTCCGCGAGATGGCCTCCGAGCGGCGGATCGAGCTGCTGTTCACGGTCTCGAGCCGCTCGGTGCTGGTGTGGGTCGACCCGGAACGCATGGAGAGCGTCGTCTACAACCTGCTGTCCAACGCCATGAAGTTCACGCCCGACGGCGGTCGCATCGAGGTGATTCTCTCGCTGCGCGAGGCCGAGGAGCGGGTGCTGCTGACCGTGCGCGACACGGGCATCGGCATCCCGAAGGACAAACAGGAGCAGATCTTCGAACGCTTTGCGCAGGCATCGCGGGCCGTCGACCGATCGATGAAGGGGTCGGGCATCGGCCTGTCGCTGTGCCGCGACATCGTCGAACTGCACCACGGCGAGATCTCGGTGGAGAGCCGTCCGGGCGAAGGTGCGGCCTTCACCGTGCGGCTGCGGCTGGGCAACGCCCACTTCGGCATGGAGCAGATCGACTTCTCGCAGGCGGGCAGCGAGGCTGACGGCCACGGACACAGCCATCGCAACAATTACATGGTGAGCGACTACACGTCGGCCGACAGCCAGCGCCGCACGGACGTACGGCCGCCGAAGGATGCACAGAAGATCCTGCTCGTGGAGGACAACCGCGAGCTGCGGATCTTCATGTACAACAGCCTGATCGACACGTACCACGTCGTGGAGGCCGACGACGGCGTCGAGGCGCTCGAGAAGATCCGCAGCGAACAGCCCGACATCATCGTCACGGACCTGATGATGCCCCGCATGGACGGCATCGAACTGATCGACAAGGTGCGCCACGACTTCACGATGAGCCACCTGCCGATCATCATGCTCACGGCGCGCCACTCGCCCGACGACCGGGTGAAGGCCATGGAGTTCGGCGCCGACGGCTACATCACCAAGCCGTTCAGCATCGAGCTGCTGCTGGCACGCATCGACAACCTGCTCACGCAGCGGCGGACGCTGTTCGAACGCTTCTCGACGCAGTCGGCCCGCAACAAGGTGGTCGAGCTGGCGGTTGAGGATGTGGTCGTTACGGACCGCGACGAGGAGTTCCTGCGGGAGGTGATGTCGTGGCTCGGGGAGAACATCGAGAATTCCGAACTGACGATCGACCAGCTGGCCTCGCACCTGGGCGTGGGGCGCACGACGATGTACAACAAGCTGAAGAGCCTCACGGGCAAGTCGCCCGTCGAACTGATCAAGGAGTACCGCATCACCAAGGCCCAGATGCTGCTGCGCACGGGGCAGTTCTCCGTATCGGAGGTGGCCTACAAGGTGGGCTTCTCGGATCCGGGCTACTTCAGCCGCTGCTTCCGCGAACAGTACCACATGTCGCCGGCCGAGTTCCTCAAGACGAACCATTTGAAGCAGAATCAGGATAAAGAGACCAAAAAAGAGACCAGAAAATCATGAAACGACTGTTGATTGCCGTGGCTGTCCTGGGGATGGCCGCCTGCTCCTCGGGATCGGGAGCGCTGTACGATTCGCCGGTGTCGCTGGCCGTCCGGATGGCCGAGAGCGAGATTGCGCGCAACCCTTCGCCCGCGATGCTCGACGGCATTCCGGCCGGCAAGGTGAAGTGGAACTATACGACGGGGCTCGAACTGCTGGCCATCCGCGATGCGGGCGAGGCGTGGAACCGTCCGGACTTCATCGCCTATGCCGACCGCTACTACGACACGATCGTGCAGGCCGACGGCAGCGTGCTGACCTACAGCCGTGCGAAGTACAATCTCGACCACATCTGCCCGGGCCGTGCGCTGTTCAGCCTCTACAACCGCACCGGAGAGCAGCGTTACGCGCAGGTGCTCGACACGCTCTACGCCCAGCTGCGCGCGCAGCCGCGCAATTTCGACGGCGGCTTCTGGCACAAGGCGGTCTATCCGCACCAGATGTGGCTCGACGGCCTCTACATGGCCGAACCCTTCTATGCCGAGTATGCGATGACGCACCTGACCGGTGCGGCGCTCGACGATGCCGTGGCCGACATCGTGAACCAGTTCGTCACGGTGGGCAAGCACACGTGGGACCCCGCGACGGGGCTCTACCGCCACGCCTACGACGATTCGCGCGAGATGTTCTGGTGCGATTCGATTTCGGGGCAGTCGGCCCACGCCTGGTGCCGGGCCATGGGGTGGTATGCCATGGCGATCGTCGAGACGATGCAGTATCTGGGTAAGAACGATGCCACGCGTCCGATGCAGGCCATCCTGGAGCGGATCTACGATGTGCTGCCGAAGTATGCCGACCCCCGGACGGGGATGTGGTACCAGGTGCTGGACCAGCCGGGGCGCGAGGGCAACTACCTCGAGTCGACCGGATCGGTGATGTTCGTCTATGCGCAGCTGAAGGCCGTGCGTTTGGGCTACCTGCCCGAGGAGATGCGCGAGGAAGCGCTGCACCGCTACGAACAGTTCGTCGACCGCTTCATCCGTGAGAATGCCGACGGCACGATCTCGATGACGGACTGCTGTGCGGTGGCCGGACTGGGCGGCAAGCAGCGGCGCAGCGGCACGTTCGAATACTACATCTCGGAGCCGGTCATCGAGAACGACTGCAAGGGCGTGGGACCCTTCATCTGGGCCTCGCTCGAGTACGACCGTGCCAAGGGGCGGCTGTAGCTCCGGACCGGAGGTGTGAGGGGTGGTTGTGAGGTCGGATCTCTGGCGAAAATCCTTTGTGGAATCCCGTCACCGAATACGGAAAATCCTCCCTGTGGGGAGGATTTTTTGTTCGGAGAGGTGCTTCCGGGTCCATTTGGAGGCCGATCGGGACTATTTGATAAAATCTCCATGAGAAGTGATAAATTTTACCATTTGAATCTGGGTATGGATTCTATTTTTGTATAGGGAAAAGCGGGTAATTCCATAAAAAAATTAAAAAAGAATAGGAACCTAATTATTAACCAAAACCTTTTTTATGAAAAACTTTACGCTAAAGTTTGCCCTGACGCTCCTGCTGGGACTGGGGATGGCTGCCGCGGCCATGGCCCAGAAGATCGGAGGAGTGGTCAAGGATTCGGCAGGCAATCCGGTAATCGGAGCCTCGGTGGTCGTAGAAGGCACGACTTTGGGAGCAAGTTCGGGAGTCGACGGTTCGTGGACCCTGCAGGTCCCCGACGCGTCGAAGAAGACACTGGTGGTCTCCTATATAGGAATGAAGACGCAGCGCGTGGCCATCGGCACGAAAACGCAGATCGACGTGACGCTCGAGGTCGAGTCGACGGCGCTGGACGATGTGGTGGTCGTGGGTTATGCGGCCGTCAAGCGTCGTGACGTGGTCGGATCGGTGGCCTCGGTGAGCGCCGACGCACTGACGCAGATGCCGGTCAACTCGGTGACCGAGGCGCTGTCGGGCCGCATGGCCGGTGTGACGGTGACGTCTACCGAAGGTGATCCCGATGCGGAGATCAAGATCCGCGTGCGCGGCGGCGGTTCGATCACACAGGACAATTCGCCGCTCTACATCGTCGATGGCTTCCCGGTGGAGAGCATCTCGGACATCCCGGCTTCGGAGATCGCCTCGATCGACGTGCTGAAGGATGCCTTCTCGACGGCCATCTACGGTGCGCGAGGCGCCAACGGCGTTGTGATCGTGACGACCAAGAGCGGTGAATCGGGCCGCATCACGGTCAACTACAACGCCTACTACGGCATCAAGAAGTTTGCCAACCAGGATGCGCTGACGCCGATGACGCCCTACGAGTTCGTGCAGTACCAGTACGAGGCGGCCATGGTGGAGGGCAAGCTTGCCACCAACTACGAGCCCTATTTCGGCGGATTTGCCGACATGGACCTCTACAAGAACCTGCAGGGCATCGACTGGCTCGACCAGACCTTCGGCCGTACGGGTACGACCTTCAACCACAACCTTTCGATCTCGGGCGGCGGCGACAAGTTCAAGTGGACGGCCGGCTATGCCCACATCGACGAGCGGGCCATCATGGTGGGGTCGACCTTCAAGCGCAACAACCTCAACTTCAAGGCCAGCTACAAGCCGACGAAGAAGGTTTCGTTCGACTTTTCGATCCGTTATTCGGATACGAACGTGCGCGGAGCGGGTTCGAACTCCTACAACGATTCGGGTTCGACGTCGGGCAACGGCCGTGTGAAGCACGCCATCCAGTACCGACCGTTCCCCTTCACGACGGCCGTGTCGGGTGACGAAGATGAGACGTCGGCCGGCGACAACGTCAACCCGCTGATCGCCACGGCCGACAACGACAGCCGCTACGAGCGCAAGAACTGGAACGGCAATGCGGCCTTCCAGTGGGAGATCGTCGACAATCTGAAGCTGCGCGTCGAGGCGGGTCTGGATACCTACGACCAGACGAAGGACCGCTTCTACGGCATGACGACCTATCTGATCTACAACTCGAACCGTCCGGGTCCCGCCACGCAGTATACCGACTATACGCGCAACAAGATCCGCAGCACCAATACGCTGAGCTACGATTTCAAGAACGTGATCGGCAACAAGGACCACTCGCTCAACCTGCTGCTGGGTCAGGAGTACATCGTGACGCGTTCGAACACGCTGACGGCCTGGGCCTATGATTTCCCGGAGTTTTACGACTCGATGATGGCCTGGCAGATGATGAGCTCGGCCACGGGAACGCGTTCGGTGAACAACTTCTACGATCCGGACGACCGTCTCTTCTCGTTCTTCGGTCGTCTGAACTACGACTACAAGGGCAAGTACATGCTCTCGGCGACGATGCGGGCCGACGGTTCGTCGAAGTTCGCCAAGGGCAACCAGTGGGGCTATTTCCCGTCGGCGGCCGTGTCGTGGCGTCTGTCGGGCGAGGAGTGGATGAAGGACATCACCTGGATCGACAACCTGAAGCTGCGTTACAGCTACGGTACGGCCGGTAACAACAACATCCCCTCGGGCCTGATGCTGCAGGAGTATGCCGGAAACGACAATGCCAGCAACTGGTATCTGTACGACAACTGGTGGGGCGTGGCCAAGGACGACGACGCCAAGATCGTCATGGCCAATCCCGATCTGACGTGGGAGACGACCTACTCGCACAACCTGGGTCTGGACTTCAGCTTCCTGCGCGGCCGGATCAACGGTTCGGTGGACGTCTACCAGAACAACACGAAGGACCTGCTGATCAAATACCCGTTGACGGGCAGCGGCTACGAGTATCAGTACCGCAACCTGGGCGAGACGCGCAACCGCGGAGTCGAGCTTGCTGCGACGTTCGTGCTGTTGGAGAAGCCGGACTACGGTCTGACCTTCACGGCCAACGCCAGCTACAACGAGAATACGGTGATGGATCTGGGCGGTCTGGACTTCCTCGACGGTCTGCAGTCGGGCTGGGTATCGGCCAATGAGGTCGGTACGGACTACCGCGTGACGGTAGGCAGCGCCCTGGGCCAGATGTACGGCTACGTTTCGGACGGCCGCTACGAGGTCGACGACTTCAACTACGTCGACGGCAAGTGGGTGCTCAAGGAGGGTGTCGTGGACTGCTCGGCCGTGATCGGTACGACCTATCTGCGTCCGGGAGCCATGAAGCTCAGGAATGTCGACGGCAGCGCGGACAACAAGGTGACGACGGCCGACCGTACGATCATCGGCAATGCACAGCCCAAGTGGACCGGAGGTTTCTCGCTGACGGGCTATGCCTACGGCTTCGACTTTGCAGCCAACTTCAACTGGGTCTACGGCAACCAGATCTACAATGCCAACAAGATCGAGTTCACCACGGAGCGCGGTACGAATAACAAATTCCGCAACCTGATCGACATGATGGCCACGCAGAACCGCTGGACGAACATCGACTGGTCGACGGGCGAGCTGATCACCGATCCGACGCAGCTGGCCGAGGCGAATGCCGGGACGACGATGTGGTCGCCGCTGATGTCGACGGCCGTCTTCTCGGACTGGGCCGTCGAGGACGGGTCGTTCCTGCGTCTGTCGTCCGTGACGCTGGGCTACACGCTTCCCGATCGGTGGATGCAGAAACTGCACATCAAGAAGTTCCGCCTCTACGTGACGGGCGCCAATCTCTTCTGCTGGACGGGGTATTCGGGCTACGATCCCGAGGTGGATACCCGCCGTGCCACGCCGCTGACTCCGGGAGTCGACTATTCGGCCTACCCGCGCAGCCGTTCGGTTGTCTTCGGTGCGAATCTGACCTTCTAAAGACCTTCAAAAGCAAATTTTCCAAACGAGTATGAAAACACTGATCAAATATATGTTCGTATTGTCGGGAGCGGGTGCACTGACGGCCTGCGCCGACCTGTTGGAGACGGAGACCAAATCGTCGTTCGATACCGAGACCGTCTTCTCGAACTACGAGTTGGCCGAAGGTTGCAACTTCGGTATCACGCAGGCCTTGCTGGAGAAGGCGAACCACCGCGGACGTTACCATCCCTACGTGGGTCTGAACTCCGACATCGAGTGGGCCAACAACTGGAGTAACGATACCGAGAAGGTGAACAACGACAACCGTCAGGCCATCTACGGCTACAACCTGCTGCCGACCAACGGCGAGATGAACACTTCGGGCTCGAGTGCCGACGCCTATTCGCCCTACTATACGGCCATCGAGCGGGCGAACCTCAACATCAAGAACCTGCGCCAGTACGGCGACGTGGCCAACAACCCCGACATGGCCTACCTGCTGGGTGAGGCGCTGACGCTGCGTGCGGTGATGTACTACGACCTGATCCGTGCGTGGGGCGACGTTCCCTTCCGTACGGAGCCCATCAGCGACGACATCTACATTCCGAAGACGAGCCGCGACGTGATCTTCAAGCAGATCCTGGGCGACCTGCAGGAGGCGTGGGACTACCTGCCGTGGCCGGGTCAGGGCCATGCCACGACGACCGACCGTGTAAGCCGGGCCTTTGCCAAGGGACTCTACGCGCGTCTGGCGCTGATGGCTTCGGGCTATGCGCTTCGTCCGGCCGACGGAGCCGTCGGAACGGGTGATCCGGGTTCGATCCGCCTCTCGTCGGATCCCGAACTGCAGAAGGAGGTCCTCTACCCGAAGGCGCTGGCCGCCTGCGTGGATGTGATCCGCAACAGCGGCATGTCGCTCTATCCGAACTACGAGCAGCTGTGGCGCGACCTGAACAACTTCGACCGCACGTCGGCCGGTACGGGCCGCGAGGTGCTGTGGATCTTCCCCTACGGCAACAACCGCGGACGCTGGAACTACTCGTTCGCCATTCCGCACCCGGGTACGGACCAGTATCTCGGAGCATCGGCCGGAACGTCGAGCCGTGGCGGCAATGTCGGTCCGGTACCCACCTTCTGGTTCGAGTATGAGAAGCAGGATACGCGCCGCGACGTGAGCTGCGTGAACTTCGAGTGGGAGTACGTCTCGGGGTCGACCGCCGCGCCGCAGCTGGCCGGCATCGACCAGTGGTTCTTCGGCAAGTACCGCTACGAGTGGATGGAGAACTATCCCTACAGCGGCGGTAACGACGACGGCTTCAAACCGCCCTACATGCGTCTTTCGGACGTCTATCTGATGGCGGCCGAGTGTGCGATCCACGAGTCGTGCTCGGATGTCGACGGCGGCGGTCTGAACAACGCGAAGAATTACCTGCTGGAGGTCCGCAAGCGTGCCTATGCCGGCAACGAGCAGATGGCCCAGGTGTATGTCAATGCGATCGGCTCGGCCGACGCGATGTTCGAAGCCCTTGTCAAGGAGCGTGCGCTGGAGTTCGTGGGCGAGATGCTGCGCAAGACGGACCTGATCCGCTGGAACCTGCTCAAGACGAAGATGGACGAGACGAAGCAGAAGATCAGCGACCTGAACAACTGGTCGGGTGATTTCAGCTACCTCTCGCAGGGTGACGGCTATATCTACTACAAGGTGGACGGCACGAAGCTGGAGATGTACGGCCTGCTGCCCGACGAGCAGACGGCGCCGACCGACAACACGTGGATTCCCTACACCGATTCGAAGGGTGCCGTAGCGCGCTACATGCCGTGTGCCTCGAAGACCGACAGTCCGAAGTTTACGCAGGCGGAGATCGACCGCCTCTACGACCGGGATCCCAATACGCGTCAGTACTGGCCCATCTTCCAGAGTGTGGTCGACAACTCGCAGGGTCAGATCCGCAACGACTACGGATATTAACAGGTTGACCGCATCAAAACAGAACAAACGATTATGAAAAGCATATTTCGCAAATGGATGTCCGGCCTGCTGCTGATCGCCACGGCAGGACTGGGCGGCTGTTCGGACGATCCGGACGGCATTAATGACGAACTGGTGCTCGATCGGGCGCTGATGCCGTTGAATGTCATGGGATCGGTCCTGACGACGGGCAACCAGATCCGTCTGACGTGGGATGTCCGCACGACGGACACCTACGAGGTAGTGGTCTATTCGGACGAGGGGCTGACGCAGAAGGTCACGACGCGGAGTGATATCCAGCCGACGGATCTTCCGGTGACGCTCGATCTGGAGGTCGAGAAGGAATACTACGCAACAGTCCAGGCCTTCAGTTCGAACGAGCGCACGGCGCCGTCAAAGGTGGCCATCGTGGGCCCGATGACGACCTACGCCATCATGTCGCCGCTGAATCCGGTGGTTACGGCGCGCACCTCCGAGTCGGTGACGCTGACGTGGGATCAGGACGACTTCGTGTCGCACCTGCTGGCTACGCCGGTAGCCGCGACGGCCGAGGAGCCTGTCCGGCTGGATCTGTCGGAGGATCAGATCGCACAGGCCGAGGCGACGATCTCGGGGCTGAAACCCTCGACGGAGTACTTCATTACGGTTTGCTACAACAGTGCGGTTCGCGGCGGTCAGGATGTCTGGACGCGTCCCGATACGGAGGGCGCCTCCGAGGCTGCAACGGCCGAGGAGCTGCTGCGTCTGGTAACCGACGGCGCCACCCGGATCCTGCTGACCAACACGGAAACCCCCTACGACGTGACGCCTCCGAGCGAGCCGGCCGGTTCGACCAATGCCCTGAGCACGGCGCTCACGCAGGATCTGGCCATCTACGGTCAGACCTCCACCGAGGGTAAGAAGCCGACCGTAATCGGCCTTGCCGCCAAACTGGGAGTCGGCACGGCGGCCTATTCGTTCCACCTGGAGGATCTCGTGCTCAACGGCAACGGCGGCGGATCGGTTGTTGCGATCGAGTCGGCCAATGTCAAGATCGAGAACCTGACGGTCAAGAACTGCGAGGTATATAACTACACGAAGGGTGTGATTGCCGAGACGCTCGATCAGGCGGACAACGGCATCGATGTCCAGAAGATGACCTTCGACGGACTCTACATGCACGACATTGCGGGAGACGGCGGTGATGCGATCGACTTCCGGTTCGGTACCTACCATGAGGTTTCGGTTGTCAATTCGACGTTCTACAACGGCGGCCGCGGCTTCCTCTTCATGCAGCGCGGTACGATCCCGGGCAAGGTGACCGTCAGCAACAACACGATTTCGAACTTCTCGCTGGCGACCAACCGCAAGGGTCTGATCTGCCTGCGTGCCACGGGGCTGACCACGGAGAACTTCACGGTTTCGAACAACCTGATTCTGAATGAATATCTGGCCTCCAAGGATTTCTCGTTCATTTCGAACTATTCGGATGCCGTCGTTCCGACCCTGTCGGCAAACTACTTCTTCAACTACTACGACAATGCGGATAAGAAGGAGGGCTTCTTCTATGCGTCGAATCTGGACCTGACTCCGGAGTTGATCCTGGTCAACGGCAGCAAGGTGCTTTCGGAGGATCCGTGCGAGGCTTCGGAGCGGGGCAAGTTCTATCTGGTGAACGGCGAGATCGCGTCGGTACGCGTGGGAGACCCGCGCTGGTGGAATGCCGTGGCGCCGGTCATCCCGGAGCAGACGGAGCTCAACGCCATCACCGAGGCTACGGTCTGGAACTTCGCCGATCCGGAGACCTTCGAGGCACAGACGATCGACCGCAACCGGATTCTGGGCAACCTGCAGTTCCTGGTCAACGACGCGGAGGCTCCGATGGCCATTACGGGGAACGGAACGATTTCGTTCTCGGCCGCCTCGACCTTCTCGCCCGTGGACGAGCCGACGAACAATGCGCTGGCCTTCAAGGTGAGCGTACCGGGGTCGGTGCTCATCACGCCGTCGGATGCCGGCTACAACAAACACATGGAGCTGATCGTCAACGGTTCGCGCTATGCGCTTCCGGCCGACGGTTCGCAGAGCAAGTTCGGCTTCGGCGACATCCAGGGCGAGACGATGATCTACATCTGCAGCTGCTCGCCTGTTGAGCTCGAGGCGCTGGAGTGGTCGCTCGAGGTGGTATCGGGCGGCGAGCCGAAGGTGCTCGAGACGCCGGTCTTCACGACCACGGAACTTCCTTCGCTGGATCAGGGCACGTCGCAGGCCGTGACCGTCAGCTGGAACGCCGTACCGAATGCCGCCGCCTATGAGGTGACCTTCAACGGCAAGACGCAGACCGTAGAGACGCCGACGTATGAGATTTCGGCCTCGACGGTAGCGGCTCTGAAGGCGGGCAACTATACGGTGACGGTGGTAGCCAAGGCGGCCGAGGGCTCGCTTAACTGGACGGATTCTCAGGCAGCCAGCCTGCCGTTGAAGATCAACGAGGTACTGACGACCATCCTGACCAACCATACCTGGGACTTCTCCGATGCCGAGGTCTTCCCGGCCGGTGATATCAAGGAGACGACCGTTTATGGCAACCTGCAGTTCCTGGTTACCGATCCGGCCAAACCGATGACCATCGAACATTCGGTCGGCAGCTCCGGTGAACCGGTGAACCGGATCAAGTTCAACGGCAAGAGTACGCTTTCGGGCGTGACGCCGTCGGCCCGTGCCCTGGCTCTGCGCGTGAACGGCAACGGTACGCTGACGCTGAAGGCCATTTCGAGCAGCGGTTCAGATCCCGATCGAGAGGTAGGCGTGAGTGCCAACGGCAAGGAGTATCTGAAGGAGGCCTGCCCGACGTCGTCGTCCGGCGAGCCCAAGACGGTGACCTTTACGGATCTGACGGGCGAGACGATGATCTACATCTACTGCTACAATACGATCAACATCTACGCGCTTTCGTGGGAGCCGGATCCCTCGACGGTACCCTCCACGAAGGAGTATACGATGACCCTTACGGGTACGGCCGGCGTGCTGTCGACAAATATCTCGGGGCTGCCGACGAGCTGGAAGGAGGAGGATTCGACCTGGACGGCCACCGACGATTCGGGCGCCTCGACGATCACCTTCACGGGCAACGTCTATTACAGCACCGATGCCGCGAAGAACATTGTCTGGTACTTCAACAAGGGCAAGGCCGAGACGCACGTGGCCGGTTCGGGCATGGGCAAGATCAAGTCGATCACGGTTTATCCTAATTCGACGCGCGATCCGGCGATGCTGAAGTGTACATACGACGGAACGACGCTGGCCGCCGTTGAGCCTGCCGGCGAGAAGTCGGAGACGATCACGTTCGATTTCGCTGCGGCGGGAGTGGCGACCGACAACTTCCGCATCGACTACACCGACAAATCGACCAACGTCGAGGTAGGCAAGGTGGTGATTGTTTACGAGAAATAGCCGATCCCTGCCGGGAGAACGGGGCGTGGAGCAATCCACGCCCTTTTTTGTGCCCCGGCGGGCCGAAAGGGGTCTGCGGCACCGGTTTTGAAGGCAGTATTATGAAATTCGGATTAGAATTTGTATCTTTGCTCGATATTTTGCAAGCAATGGCAGAGAACGAAAAAGAGATACTGGAAAACCTCGGAGAACAGGAATACAAGTACGGCTTTACCTCGGCGATCGAGACCGAAACCATCGGCAAGGGGCTCTCGGAAGAGGTCGTGCGGCTGATCTCCGCCAAGAAGGGCGAACCGGAGTGGATGACCGAGCGCCGTGTGGCGGCCTACCGCCACTGGCTGACGCTGGAGCCCCCGACGTGGGCACATCTCAGGATCCCGGAGATCGACTTTCAGGATATCATCTACTACGCGGCGCCGAAGGCCCGCAAGAAGCTGGGTTCGATGGACGAAGTCGACCCCGAATTGAAACGCACGTTCGACAAGCTGGGCATTCCGCTCGAGGAGCAGATGGCGCTGTCGGGGGTGGCCGTCGATGCGGTGATGGACTCCGTGTCGGTGAAGACCACCTTCAAGGAGACACTGGCCGAGAAGGGGATCATCTTCTGCTCGATTTCGGAGGCACTGCGCGACCACCCCGATCTGGTGCGGAAGTACCTCGGAAGCGTCGTCCCCTACACGGACAACTTCTACGCCGCGCTGAACGCCGCGGTCTTCTCCGACGGCTCGTTCTGCTACATCCCGAAGGGGGTGCGGTGCCCGATGGAGCTGTCGACCTACTTCCGCATCAATGCCGCCGGGACGGGGCAGTTCGAGCGGACGCTGATCGTGGCCGACGAGGGTGCCTACGTGAGCTACCTCGAAGGGTGCACGGCGCCGCAGCGTGACGAAAACCAGCTGCATGCCGCCGTGGTGGAGATCGTCGTCGAGCGCGACGCCGAGGTGAAGTACTCGACCGTGCAGAACTGGTACCCGGGCGACCGGGAGGGGCGCGGCGGCGTCTACAACTTCGTGACCAAGCGCGGTCTGTGCCGCGAGAACGCACGACTGTCGTGGACGCAGGTCGAAACGGGTTCGGCCATCACGTGGAAATATCCGAGCTGCATTCTGGCCGGTGACAACTCGGTCGGGGAGTTCTATTCGGTGGCGATGACCAACAACTGCCAGCAGGCCGATACCGGCACGAAGATGATCCACATCGGCCGCAACACGCGGAGCCGGATCGTCTCGAAGGGCATCTCGGCCGGACAGAGCGAGAACTCCTACCGCGGGCTGGTGCGCGTGGCCAGGGGGGCGGAGCATGCGCGGAACTACTCGCAGTGCGATTCGTTGCTGATCGGTGACCGGTGCGGTGCCCACACCTTCCCGGTGATCGACAGCCGCAACCGCACGGCGGTGGTCGAACACGAGGCCACGACGTCGAAGATTTCGGACGACCAGCTTTTCTACTGCAACCAGCGCGGGCTGTCGACCGAGGATGCCGTGGGACTGATCGTCAACGGCTACGCGCGGGAGGTGCTGGCGAAGCTGCCGATGGAGTTTGCCGTCGAGGCGCAGAAACTGCTGGCCCTGCAGCTGGAGGGCACGGTGGGATAAACGATCGGGTAGATGAAAGTCGTTGTTTTGAACGGAAGCCCGCGCCGCAGCGGACTGGTGTCGCGGATGCTCGACGAGGTGATTGCCGGAATGCCCGAAGGGGTTGAGGTGGAGCGCCTCTTCGTTCACGATCTGACCGTCAGACCGTGCTGCGGATGTATGAAATGCCGGTCGTTGCACCGGTGTGTGCTGGCCGAGGACGATGCGCACCGCGTGGCGGAGGCCCTTCGCGGGGCAGATGCGCTGGTGGTAGGATCGCCCTGCTACTGGGGCGGCATGAGCGGCGAGTTGAAGGTGCTGTTCGATCGAATGGTTTATGCGCTGATGGAGGACCGGGAGGGAGGATTGCCCGTTCCGTTGCACAAGGGGAAACGGGCGGTGATGGTGGCCACATGCAATACGGCCTGGCCGTTCAGCGTGTGGTTCCACCAGACGAGCGGGGTTTTCCGCTCGCTGCGGGAGATTTTCCGCTGGAGCGGCTTCCGGGTTGTCGGGACGCTGGGCAAGGGCGGCTGCCGGAAGCATCCGGAGCTGACGGCCCGGGAGGTTTCGAAATGCCGGAGACTGGGCGGAAAGTTCTGCCGGGCGTAGGAACCCGAGAAGCGACAAGGCGAAGTCCGGCGGCCGAGACGGATTTGAATCCGCGGCCGCAGGGCGCGGGAAACAGCCGCCGGGTGCGGGAAACGGCCGCAGGGTGCGGGAAACGACCGCCGGAAAAGAGATAACAAACGAAATTTAGAGAATAGATACAGAATATGCTAAGCGTAAAAAATCTACACGCGACGGTTGATGGCAAGGAGATCCTGCGGGGCATTAACCTCGAGGTGAAGGCCGGTGAGGTGCACGCCATCATGGGCCCGAACGGTTCGGGCAAGTCGACGCTGGCCTCGGTGCTGGCCGGCAACGAGAAGTTTACGGTCACCGAGGGCTCCGTGGAGTTTCTGGGTCACGACCTGCTCGCGATGTCGATCGAGGATCGGGCGCGGCTGGGGTTGTTCCTCGGCTTCCAGTATCCGGTGGAGATCCCCGGGGTGACGATGGCCAACTTCATGAAGATGGCCGTCAACGAGCAGCGCAAGTACCGCGGTGAGGAGCCGCTGTCGGCCGCGGAGTTCCTGCACCTGATGAAGGAGAAGAGCGCCGTGGTCGAGCTGTCGTCGAAACTCACGTCGCGGGCCGTGAACGAGGGTTTCTCGGGCGGTGAGAAGAAGAAGAACGAGATCTTCCAGATGGCGATGCTCGATCCGAAGCTGGCCATCCTGGACGAGACCGACTCGGGACTGGATATCGACGCGCTGCGGATCGTAGCCACGGGCGTTACGAAGCTCCATACGGCGGAGAACGCCACGGTGGTCATCACGCACTACCAGCGGCTGCTGGATTACATTGTGCCCGACGTGGTGCACGTGCTCTACAAGGGGCGGATCATCTATACGGGAGACAAGACGCTGGCGCTGAAACTCGAACGGGAGGGCTACGACTGGCTGATCAACCAATACGACAAGTGATGGAGCGGATTCTGGAGATTATCGGCGAGTTGCGCAAGGCGGGTCCGGAGCTTTTCCGGGTCGAGACGCCGGTACCGCAGGCCTATGCGGCGGCGGATCCCGACCACCTGCGGGTGGAGCTCACGGCCGGGGCTGCGGCGCAACTGGTGGTGCTCCATACGAAGGCGGGCGTTGCGCGGCTTGACGTCGAACTGGCCGAAGGGGCGCAACTGGACCTGACGGAGATTTTTCTGGGAGAGACTTTTGCTGAAATAGCCCTTCGGCAGGGAGAGCGGAGCTGCTGCCGCGTGACGACGGTCGAACTGTCGAGCGCCAACGCCTCGTACCGCATCGACCTGAACGGCCGCGGAGCCTCGAACGAGCTCAACGGCGTCTTCCTCGCTACGGAGAAGGAGCATTGCGTGGTACGGCTCCACACGGCGCACAACGTCCCCGACTGCACGAGCGTCTCGTGCATCAAGGGAGTGGCCGATGACGAGGCGGTGGGCGAGTTCTCGGGACTGGTCTACGTGGCGCCCGACGCCCAGCGGACGGATGCGCGGCAGCAGAGCCGCAACGTGCTGCTGAGCGAGAAGGCCCGTATCGAGACGATGCCGCAGCTGGAGATCTATGCCGACGACGTGAAGTGTTCGCACGGTGCGACGGTCGGGCAGATGGATTCGGAAGCGATCCTCTACATGCGGCAGCGCGGCCTGAGCGAAGCGCAGGCCCGGGCCCTTCAGATCGAGGGCTTCGTGGGAGACATCGTGCGTCGGTGCGGTGTCGAGCCGCTGGGTGAGGCACTCATGCGGCTGGCCGCTGCGAAGCTGGAGCGGTAGCGGGCCTCCGGAGAGGAGGGGTCGGCCCGGCAAAGAAAAGAATAACGAAGCGAACAAGCAGACAAGTGACATGGGGACAAAGGAGAGATTCGATGTCGAAAAGATACGCGGGGAGTTTCCGATCCTTGGGGAGAAGGTCTACGGCAAGCCGTTGATCTACCTCGACAGCGGCGCTACGGCCCAGAAGCCGCAGCAGGTGCTGGAGCGGATCGACTGGCTCAACCGCCACCTGAATGCCAACATCCATCGGGGCGTTCATCTGCTTTCGGAGCAGGCCACGGAGCTCTACGAAGAGGCGCGTCGGCGCATTGCCGACTTCATCGGTGCGGCCGAGAAGGAGGAGGTGGTCTTTACGGCCGGCGCCACGGCGTCGCTCAATACGGTGGCCTACGCCTGGGGCGATACGTTCGTCGGGGCGGGGGACAACATCGTGGTGAGCGAGATGGAGCACCATTCGAATCTGGTGCCGTGGCAGCTGGTGGCCCAGCGGCGGGGTGCCGAGTTGCGGATGCTCCCGATCGACGACCGGGGGGCGCTGCGCACGGATCTGCTCCCGACGCTCATCGACGAGCGCACGCGCGTGGTGGCCGTTACGCAGGCATCGAATACGCTGGGCACGCGGCCCGACCTGCGGCCCGTCATCGAGGCGGCCCACGCCGTGGGTGCCGTTGCGGTGGTCGACGGCTGTCAGGGGGTGGTCCACGGCGGCGTCGACGTACGGGCGCTGGATTGCGACTTTTACGCCTTTTCGGGCCACAAACTCTACGGCCCGACGGGCATCGGCGTCCTGTACGGCAAACGGGAACTGCTCGAACGGATGCCGCCCTTCTTCGGCGGAGGTGACATGGTCGACCGGGTGACCTTTGCCCGTACGACCTACGCTCCGGTTCCGCTGAAGTTCGAGGCCGGCACGGCCAATTTCATCGGGGCCATCGGGCTGGGCGAGGCCATCCGGTTCCTTTCGCGGTTCGACGCCGCGGAGATCGAGGCCCACGAGACGATGCTGCGGCAGCGGGCCGAGGAGCGCCTTTCGGCCATCCCGGGGCTGCGCATCTACGGAGAGACGGCGGACAAATGCGGCATCGTGTCGTTCAACATCGAGGGGGCCCACCATTACGACGTGGGGATGATCCTCGACAAACTGGGTATCGCCGTCCGGACGGGGCACCACTGTGCCGAACCGGTCATGGACCACTTCGGCATCACGGGCATGTGCCGCGTGTCGCTGGCGCTGTACAATACGGCGTCGGAGATCGACGCATTGGCCGCCGGCGTCGAGCGTGCCGTCCGCATGCTGCGCAACTGACCCTCCGACGGGGACGGCCGGGAGGAGACAAGTGACCCGGCGGGGCAAGCTGGAGTTCCGGCCGGGAGGAGACAGGAGATCCGCCGGGTGGGGACAAGAGGCCCGGCGGGGGCAGGCAAGAGTCCCGACCGGAGAGGGCAGAACCGGGGCCCGGACCAAAGGGACCCGGACCAAAGGAACCCGACAAGGGGGCCCGGACAAAGGGACCCTGGATAGAGGGACCCGGACAAAAGGGCCCGGATAAAAGGGGGCCGGAACGGAAAGGTCCCGATGGGGGAGACCCGACGGCAAGGGATCTGACCCCGGAAAAACTCGGAAGCAACAACAAACGAAATAAACGGTAGAAGCCTATGTTCATCGTACTCGAAGGTCTGGACGGGGCCGGCAAGTCGACCCAGATCGGGATGCTGCGCCAACTCTTTGCGGAGCGTGGCGTGGAGAGCGAATACGTCCATTTCCCGCGTTTCGATGCGCCGGTCTACGGCGATCTGATCGCTCGTTTTCTCAGGGGTGAGTTCGGGGGTGTGGACGAGGTGAACCCCTATCTGGTGGCGCTGCTCTACGCCGGCGACCGGGCCGAGGCCGCCGGGATGATCCGCGGCTGGCTGGCTGCGGGCCGGGCTGTGATTCTCGACCGTTACGTCTGGTCGAACGTCGGTTACCAGTGTGCGAAACTTCCGGCCGGAGAGGAGCGTGACCGTCTGGCGCGGTGGATCCTCGACCTGGAGTTCGGCCACAATGCGCTGCCGCGTCCCGACGTGTCGCTCTTCCTCGATGTTCCCTTCGCCTTCACCGAGCGCAAACTCGCCGAGACGCGCGAGGGTGCCGACCGCGACTACCTCCACGGCGGGCGCGACATCCACGAGGATGCCCTCGATCTGCAGCGCCGCGTGCGCGAGGTCTACCTCTCGATGGCGGCGCGCGATGCGAAACTGTGCGTCGTGGAGTGCGGCGATTCGAGCGGTGCGATGGAGAGCCCGGAACGTATCTTTGAAAAAATCCGCGGGGTGCTGGCCCCGATAATCGACGCACGATGAGAGGGACGCGAACATTCAAGATTGTGGCGAACATCTGCCGGCTCATTCTGGCCTGCACGTTCATCCTGTCGGGTTTCACGAAGGTGATCGACCCGTGGGGCACGGCACTCAAGGTGAGCGAATACCTCTCGATCTACGGCATGGAGTGGCTCGATCCGGCGGCCATGACCTTCTCGATCTGGTTGTGCGGCGCCGAACTGATGATGGGCTGCATGCTGTTGTTCAAGGTGCGTATCCGGCTGATTTCGATCTTTGCGGTGCTGTCGATGACCTTCTTTACGGTGCTGACGCTGCTGAGCGCCACGGTGCTTCCGGTCGAGGATTGCGGCTGCTTCGGCGATGCACTGCGTTTGACGCCATGGGAGACCTTTGCCAAGAATGTCGTGCTGCTGCCCATGGCGCTGGTGGTGTGGTGGCGTTACCGCCCGGACAAGGTCTTTGCCTTCAAACCCATGGAGATCGTGCTGACCTGCACGTTCTTCTGCCTGTCGATGTATCTGGGCTACTACTGTTACATTCACCTGCCGCTGATCGACTTCCTGCCCTACAAGGTGGGGGTGAACATCCACGAGGCGATGCAGGCTCCGGACGAGGCTCCGGACGAATCGGAGACGGTGCTCGTCTACCGCAACCGGGCGACGGGTGAGGAGCGGGAGTTCTCGCTGGAGGATCCCGAGTGGCAGGACGATACGAAGTGGGAGTGGGTCGATACGCGCACGACGAGCGATGTACCGTCCGTCCGTCCGCTGGTGAGTGAGTTTGCGCTGCGTGATGCCGCAGGTCGCGACGCCACGCTGGAGGTGATCACCCGCCCGGGGAGGGTCTACATGCTCTGCGTGACGGATTTCGAGCGGCAGTCGAAGCGTTGCACCCGCCGGATGGCCGAACTGGTCGAGCGGGCCCGCAGCGAAGGTGCGTGGGTGGTCTGCCTGACCCCCGACCTGCTCCACGGGGCGATGACGCACGATTTCGGTACGGGCGGGGTGCCCTGCTACAACATCGACGCCTCGACGATGAAGACCATGCTGCGGGCCGAATGCGGACTGGTGACGCTCGACGACGGCACCATCACGGCTAAGCAGAACTGTCGCGATATTCGTCCGTAGAGGCGCGCGAGGGGGCCCGGCGGGGCTTGTGGTATGAAAGTTGACCTTCCGACGGGAGGTCGACTTTTCTTTTTGAGGGGCCTTCCGTTTGCGGGGGATCTCCGCACGGTGAAGCCGCGGTCGGAATCCCGGCATCGGAGCCCGGACGGGGAGAGGTCGATCCATGAAATCGAACTCATCCCATGCGCCACATTCTCTGTTATCTGCTTTTGCCGCTGCTGGCCGGCGGGTGTTCACGCCGCGGAGCGTCGGTAGCGACGGCTCCGCGTCCGGTGAAGGTCACCACGGCGGCTGCGGCCCACACCCTGGAAAAGGATTTTGCCGGTCTGGCCACGCCGGACGATGCCGTCACGCTGGCCTTCAAACTCTCGGGCCAGGTGCTGCGCGTGGCCGTATCGAAGGGCGAACGGGTCGAACGGGGGGCGTTGCTGGCCGAACTCGATCCGCGGGATGTCGAACTGCAGGTCACGGCGACGCGTTCGGCCTTCGAGGAGGCGCGTTCGGTGCGTGAGCGCATGCAGCGGCTGCTGTCGCACGAAGCCGTTTCGCGGCAGGAGGCCGAGGCGGCCGACACACGCTACGCCCAGGCGCGGTCAACCTACGAGAATACGCTCGACCTGCTGGACGAAACCCGTCTGAAGGCCCCCTTCGCCGGGGTGATCGAGCGTACGTACGTCGACAATTTCGAGCGGGTGCAGGCCGGACAGTCGATCGTGCGGCTGGTCAATCCCGTGACGACGACCGTGCAGTTCACCCTGCCCGAGAGTGCGCTGGATGCGCTGCGCGACACGACGACGCGCTTCGTGGTGCGTTTCGACAACTACCGCGGGGTGACGATCCCCGCCCGGCTGAAGGATTACGCCCAGACCTCGTCCGACGCCTCGGGATTTCCGGTGTCGCTGCGGCTGGAGAATCCCGATCCGTTGCGGTGGCGCATCTCGCCCGGCATGTCGTGCACGATTACGATGCAGAGTGCCGATCCGGTGGCGGATGCCGTGTCGCTGCCGCTGACGGCGGTCTGCGCTCCGGCCGAGGGCGGGACCTACGTCTGGATCGTGGGTGCGGCCGACCGGGTGACGCGGCGGGCCGTGACGCTGGGCGAGCTTTTCGGTCGCGACCGTGTGGTGATCGACCGCGGCGTGCAGCCCGGCGAGCGGGTCGTCACGGCGGGGGTCTACCGCCTGACGGAGGGCGAAGAGGTACGGATTCTCAACTGATCGGGCCATGAATCTCACTACCTATTCGCTGCGCAACGGCCGCGTCGTCGGTTTCTTTCTCGCCCTGCTTCTGGTCGGGGGCGTGGCGGGCTTTCTGCGCCTGGGCAAGAAGGAGGATTCGACCTTTGTCATCAAGAGTGCCCTGCTGATGTGCTCCTACCCGGGGGCGACGCCGCAGGAGGTCGAGGAGCTCGTCACCGAACCCATCGAACGCGAGGTGCAGTCGATGCGCCGCATCCACAAGATCACCTCCGAATCACACTACGGACGTTCGCGGATCCTGGTCGAACTCGACCCGGGCACCCCGTCGCGAGAGATCCCGCAGCTGTGGGACGAACTGCGCCGCAAGGCGCTCGACATCCAGCCGCAGCTGCCTTCGGGGGCCTCGGCTATTGCGGTGGCTGACGACTTCGGCGACGTCTACGGCATCTACTACGGCCTCTCGGCCGACGAGGGCTTCACGCTGACCGAGCTGCGCGACTGGGCCCAGCGGCTGAAACGCGAGCTGGTGACGCTCGACGGGGTGCAGAAGGTGACCCTCTTCGGCGAGCAGAGCCCCGTGGTGAACGTCTACGTGAGCCTCTCGGCGCTGGCCAACTTTGCGATCCGCCCCGAGACGATCGTCGCGACGATCGGCCAGCAGAACACCCTGGTCGACAGCGGCGAGAAGCAGGCCGGCGAGCTGCAGATCCGCATCCTGGAGGACGGCACCTACCATTCGCTCGACGATCTGGAGAATCAGCTGCTGATCTCCTCCTCGGGCCGGCAGTACCGCCTGGGCGACCTGGCCCGCATCGAACGCGGCTATGCCGATCCGCCGCAGACGCTGATGCGCGTCGACGGACGCCGGGCGGTGGGAATCGGCATCTCGACCGAATCGGGGAGCGACGTGGTGCGTGTCGGTGAGCGGATCGACGCCCGATTGGCCGAACTGCGCGGCGAAATGCCCTTCGGCATGGAGCTCACGGTGCTCTACCCCGAGAACCGCATCGCCCGCGAGGCGACGCGCACCTTCCTGTGGAATTTGGTCGAGTCGGTGGCCATCGTCGTGGCGGTCATCATGCTGGTGATGGGGCTGCGCCCGGGGGTGCTCATCGGCACGTCGCTGCTCTTTTCGATCGGCGGCACGCTGCTGCTGATGCAGTTTGCGGGCGAGGGGCTGAACCGCACCTCGCTGGCGGGCTTCATCATCGCCATGGGCATGCTGGTCGACAACGCCATCGTCGTCACGGATAACGCGCGTCAGGCGATGCGGCGCGGCGCGGCGTGCCGCGAGGCCTTCATCACCGGGGCCACGGCCCCGCGCTGGAGCCTGCTGGGGGCTACGCTGATTGCCATCTTCTCGTTTCTTCCGCTCTATCTGGCCCCGTCGTCCGTGGCCGAGATTGTGCGGCCGCTCTTCGTTGTGGTGGCCTTCTCGCTGCTGCTGAGCTGGGTGCTGGCCCTGACCCAGACGCCGCTCTTCGGCGTGCGGCTGCTGCAGGTCGCCCCGGCCCGGCGCGATCCCTACGATACGCGCTTCTACCGGGCCTTCGACCGCCTGCTCGATGCGTTGCTGCGCCACCGCTGGGCGACCGTTGCCGCGGTGGCCGCACTCTTTGTCGTGTCGCTGGCCGTCATGGGCCGCATGCCGCAGAATTTCTTCCCGGCGCTCGACAAACCCTACTTCCGGGCCGACGTGCTGCTGCCCGAGGGGTACAACATCCACGATACGGAGCAACAGCTCGAACGGATGGAGGCGTGGTTGCACGAACAGCCCGAGGTGAAGTTCGTCTCGTGGACGGCCGGTGCTACGCCGCCGCGCTACTACCTGGCCAGCGGCACCTCGTCGCAGCGGCCCAATTTCGGCAACCTGCTCGTCGAGCTCCACGACAGCCGTCAGACGGCCGCCGTCGAGGAGCGTTTCGACGGCTGGGTCACCGCTACGTTCCCCGACGTGTGGCTGCGCTCGTCGTTGTTCAAGCTCTCGCCCGTGCCGGATGCGGCGATCGAGTTCGGCTTCATCGGCGGGAACATCGATACGCTGCGGCGCCTGACGGCGCGGGCCGAGGCTGTCATGCACCGTACGCCCAGCGCTACGAACATCCGCAACAGCTGGGGCAACCGCATCCCGACCTGGCAGCCGCTCTACTCGCAGATGAAGGGGCAGCGCATCGGCATCACGCGCAGCCAGCTGGCCCGCGGCATCACCATCGCCACGCAGGGCTATCCGCTCGGACAGTACCGCGAGGGGGACCTCACGCTGCCCATCCTGCTCAAGGATGAGAATATCGCCGCCTATAACCTGACCAACCTCCAGTCGTTGCCGATCTTCAACCCTTCGGGGCGGGTCTTCTCGATCGAGCAGGCGACCGACGGCGTGCGCTTCGACTTCCGCCCGGGGGTGATCCGCCGTTTTGACCGCCAGCGGGTGATGAAGGCGCAGTGCGACCCGGTGCGCGGGGTCAACACCATGCAGCTCTTCGCGGCACTGAAGGACTCCCTCCGCCGTGCCGTCGACCTTCCCGCGGGCTATGCGATGCGCGTCTTCGGCGAGCAGGAGAGCCAGCAGGAGTCCAACGCCGCACTGGGCCGCTACCTGCCGCTGACGCTGGTGCTGATCTTCATCACGCTGCTGCTGCTCTTCCGCAACTACCGCGAGCCGGTGGTCATTCTGCTGATGATCCCGCTGATCTTCATCGGCGTGGTCTTCGGACTGGCCGTGACGGGCCGGATCTTCAACTTCTTCTCGCTGCTGGGGCTGCTGGGGCTCGTCGGGATGAACATCAAGAACGCCGTGGTGCTGGTCGAACAGATCAACACGCTGCGGGCCGCGGGCCGTACGCCGCGCGAGGCGCTCGTCGAGGCGACGCGCAGCCGCATCGTCCCCGTGGTGATGGCTTCGGGGACCACCATCCTCGGCATGCTGCCGCTGCTTTTCGATGCGATGTTCGGCGCGATGGCCGCCACGATCATGGGCGGACTGCTCGTGGCCACGCTGCTGACGATCTGCGTCCTGCCCGTAGTCTATGCCCTCTTTTACCGGATCCGATGACCATGAAAACCTGCTTGTTCCCACTCATTCTGCTGCTCACCGGGCCTGTTGCCGCCTTCGGGCAGACGTCGCTCGAAGAGTACCGCACGGAGGTCGCCTCCTACAGCCGGACGCTGAAAATCGCCCGGGCCGGGAGCCGGGCCGCCGAGGCCGAGGCCGCCGCCGCGCGTACGGGCTACCTGCCGCAGTTGTCGCTGGCCGGGAACTTCTCGTGGGCGTTCCGCTGCCGCGAGGGCGCCGAACAGTGGACCTTCGGCGTGCTGCCGCAGCTGGTGCAGACGCTCTACGGCGGCGGGGCCGTGCGTGCGGCGGCCCGGCAGACGGCCCTGGGGAGCGACATTGCCCTTTGCGAGGAGGCGTTTTCGCGTTTCGAGGTGCGCTACGCGGCCGAATACGCCTATTGGAGCCTCTCGGCCGTGGAACTCTACGCCGCGGCGATGCGTGAATACGTCTCGCTGATCCGTTCGCTGAAGGAGGTCGTCGACCGCCGCTTTGCCGAGGGCTATATCGCAAAGGGCGACGTGCTGATGATCGACGCGCGGCTGAGCGAGGCGGAGTATTCGCTGGTCAGCGTCGAGCAGAACCGCGAGGTGGCCCTGCACAACTTCAACATCCTGCGCGGCACCGATCCGGCCGAGTCCGTGTCGTTGCGCGAGAGCATCCGCGACACGCTGCCGCTGCCGCGCCGCATTCCGGCCGGGGAGGCCGTGGCGCGACGTCCCGACCATACGGCCGCGTTGCTGCGCACGGAGCAGGCCGACGAAGGGGTGCGGGCGGCCCGGGCCCCGTACAATCCGCAGGTGAGCGTCGGGGTGGGGGGCTCGTGGCAGCCGGCGACGCCCAACCGCGACGGCCGCACGCAGATCGACGGTTCGGCCTTCGTGCAGCTGTCCGTTCCGATCTTCCATTGGGGCGAACGGCGTCGCACGGTGGCCGCGGCCCGGGCCGCCCGTGAACAGCAGGCTTGGGCGGCCGAACAGCGTTACGACGACATCGTCCGCGAGGAGATGAACGGCTGGACGGCGCTGGTGCAGAGCCGGGCGCAGGTCGATGCCTCGGAGGCGAGCCTGCGCATCGCGGGCGAGAACCTGCAGATCAGCACTTACTCCTACGGCGAGGGTCTGACGACGATCCTCGACGTGATGCAGGCGCAGCTGAGCTGGATCCAGCTCTATACCAACGCCATCCGGGCCCACTTCAACTATGCCGCAGCCCTGTCGGACTACCGCCGCATCACGGCACAGTGACCTCCCCTCCCGACACCAGACGGGCGAAGATTCCCGGCGCTTTTCCTCAATCGGAAGAGTCGTGGAAGTCTTCGCCCGCTGCCTTTTCTGGACTGACGCGAGGGGCTCAGGCCTTGACCGGCGCGGTGTTCACGACGGCGATCTCACGCGAGACGGGGGCGATGCGCGAGAGCATCTGCACCAGCCCGCAATACTTGTCGTGGGTGAGTTCGAGGGCGTGGCTGGCCTTTGCACAGTCCTCTTCGCTCGCGCACGCGACGTTGTAGACGACATGGAAGCAGGTGAAGGTGCTCTCGGTGCGGAGCGTTTCGGTCGAGAGGTCGCCCGAAACGCTGATTTCGAAATTGCAGGGCTTCATGCGTTTGCGCTGCATGATGGCGGCGGCGGTCTGCCCGGCACACTGCGCCGCGGCATAGAGCAGCAGCTCCTTGGGGTTCATCGAGGCCGTATCGGCCCCTCCGCGCGGTTCGAAACGCCCGGCGCGGTTCATCTGAACGTTCACTTTCTCAGTCATGGTATTCGGTTTTTGGTTTGAACAATACGCCGCGGGCAAATTCCGTTCCTTTAAGGGTGTGGCGTCGGATAAATTTTCTTATCTTTGTCCGATTCTCCATCCGCCCCGGCCGCCCGGAGCGCGGAGATGAACTTGAATTGACTATGCGAAGATTCCGAATATTGCTGCCGTTGATGGCGCTGGCACTCTGTGCGCCCGGTGTACGGGCCGCGGAGAGCGATCCCGAAACCCTGATGCGGCGGGCCCGCGATCTGTTCGGCTACGGCCGTTGGAGCGATGCCCGCCACGAACTGCTGCGGGCCCGCGAGGCGATGGCCCCGGACGACCGTTCCCTGCAGCAGGAGATTGACTACTACCTGGCGGCGTGTGCCGTCGAACTGGGCAGCGCCGATGCCGAGGCGTCCCTGCGCCGTTTCGAGGAGCGTTATCCGCAGTCGGTCTATGCCAACGACGTGCGCTTCTCGCTCGGATCGTTCTACTGCGCGGCGGGGAACATGGCCCGGGCGCGCGAAGCCTTTGAACGTACGAATTACAAGGCCCTGAGTCCGCAGCGCCGCGAACAGTACGACATCCGCATGGGCTACGTCGAGTTCGCGGACGGCCGTTACAAGGAGGCCGGCGAGCACTTCTCGCGCATCGGCGACCGCAGCGAGTATGCCGACCATGCGCACTACTACCTGGCTTACATCGATTATGCCGAGGGCCGCTATGCCCGGGCCAAACAGGGCTTCCTCCGGCTGCGGAAGAGCGACGCCTACGGGGCGCTGGTTCCCTACTACCTGCTTCAGATCGAGTTCCGCGAGGGCAACTACCGCTACGTGGTCGAACATGGCGATGCGCTGGCCCGGCAGGCCGTGCCGGAACGCCGTGCCGAGCTGGAGCGTGTGATTGCCGAGTCGTGGTTCCGGCTCGAGGATTTCAACCGCACGCTCGAACATCTGGCCGCCTACCGCACTTCGGGCGGCGAGATGGACCGCGACGCCTGCTACCTGGAGGGCTTCTCGCTCTACCGCACGGCGCGTTATGCCGAGGCTGCGGAGTGGCTGCGCAAGGCGTGCGGCGCGGAGGATGCCCTGACGCAGAACGCCTCCTACCACCTGGCCGACTGCTACCTGCGGGCCGGCGACAAGGAGCGTGCGATGCAGGCCTTTGCCATGGCCACGGACGAGTCGCTCGATGCCGCGATCGCCGAGGATGCGCTGTTCAACTACGCCAAACTGCAGTACGAACTGGGCGGCGGGGCCTTCAACGGGGCGATCAACCTGCTGACGCGCTACATCGAACGTTACCCCTCGACGCCGCGGACCGCCGAGGCGCGGACGCTGCTGATTGCCGCCTACTACAATTCGCGCGACTACGAAGCCGCCTACCGGGCCATCAAGGCGATGCCGTCGGGCGATGCGGAGATCCGCGCCGCGCAGCAGAAGATCGCCTACTACCGCGGACTGGAGGCCTACCGCGCGGGTGATATCCGCACGGCTCGGACGTGCCTGGCCGAGGCGCAGTCGATCAACGTCAGTCCCAAGTATACGGCGCTGAGCACCTTCTGGCAGGGTGAGATTGCCTTCCGGGAGGGGGACTACGCCGTGGCTGCGGCCAAGTACAACGCCTATCTGAAACGGGCGCCGCGTACGGAACGCGAGTATGCCCTGGCGTGGTACAACCTCGGTTACTGCGCCTTCGACCGCAGCGACTGGGCACAGGCCGGCGATGCCTTCGACCGCTTCCTCGCGGCCCATGCGCCGAAAGACCGCTACCGGGCCGATGCACTGAACCGGCTGGGCGACGTGGCCTACTCGGATCGCCGTTTCGAAGAGGCGGTCGGGGAGTACGACCGGGCCATTGCGCTGGCCACCCCCGAGGCGGAGTACGCCCGCTACAAACGGGCCGTGACGCTCGGCATTCTGGGCCGCACGGAGCAGAAACAGCAGGCCCTGCGGCAGATCGAGGCGGCGGGCGGCGAATATGCCGACGAGGCCTCCTACGAACTGGGCCGCAGCTACATCGCCCAGCAGAAGTATGCCGAAGGTGCCGCCCAGCTGGAGCGTTTCGTGGCCCGCTACCCCTCGTCGCCGCGGGTGACGGCCGCCTGGTCGGACCTGGGTCTGGCCTATCTGAATCTGGGCAACCGGCAGAAGTCGCTGGCCTGCTACGACCGCGTGGTGACTGCGGCTCCGCAATCCTCCGAGGCGCGGGGTGCGATGCAGAGCATCCGCGAGATCTACGTCTCGGAGGGTGATGCCGATGCCTACTTCGACTATGCGGCCCGGGCGGGCATTGAGAGCGATCTGACGGCCCTGTCGCGTGACTCGCTCTCGTTTGCCGCGGCGCAGAAACTCTACCTCGACGGCGACCGCACGGCCGCCACCCGTGCCCTGAACAGTTATGTCGAGACCTATCCGAAGGGCTCCTACCGCACCGATGCCCTCTACTACCTGAGCGACTGCTATCTGGTGGCCGACAACCGCGAGCGGGCCATCGAGACCCTCACGGCGCTGGCCGATCAGGGCAAGACCCCCTATACGGTTCCGGTGCTGGAGAAACTTTCGGAGCTGACCTGCGCCGAGAAGCGTTGGGACGAGGCCGCCGCGGCCTACCGGCGGCTCTACGATGTGGCGCCGTCGCGCACGGCGCGTGAGGATGCCGCGACGGGCTACGTGCGGGCGAGAGTGGCCGGCGGTGACGCCGCGAAGATTGCCGCGGCGGCCCGCGAGGTGATTGCGCTTCCGGATGCCGGTCAGACGGCCACGCGTGAGGCGAAGTATGCGCTGGCCACGCAGTTGCGCGAAGGGGGCGATGCGGCAGAGGCCGCGAAGCTCTACCGCGACCTGGCTGCGGAGGTCCGCACGAAGGAGGGTTCCGAGGCGGCCTACCGCCTGATCGAGGCGACCTTTGCGTCGGGCGATCTGGACCGTACCGAGAAGGAGGTCTTCGCCCTCTCGGATCGCAACCCGCAGCCTTACTGGCTGGCCCGTGCCTACCTGCTGCTGGGCGAGGTCTACGTGCGCCGGGGCGATACGTTCCAGGCACGGGCCACGTGGCAGAGCGTGGCCGACGGATATTCGCCCGCCGATGACGGCATTGTCGAGGAGGCCCGGGCGCGAATCGCTAAACTCAACTGATGATGAAACGATTGTGGATGATAGCCGCCTGTGCGGCGATGGTGGTGCCGCAGTGGGTTGCGGCCCAGGTGGAGAAGCAGGTCGAGGTGACGAAGGCCTACGTCCCGCGGGTGGAGAGCGCCGCGAAGCTGGCGATAGAACCCGACATGAACGATACGACGCGGATGCGTCCCGAGATCGGTTATACGGTGACGCCGCTGTCGCTGCGCACGACGCTCACGACGCGTCCGATCCGTCCGGCGACGGTCACCTACTGGGAGTTCAACCGTCCGCAGCCCTTCTACTTGAAGGTCGGGGCGGGCTATCCGTTGAATTCCGTGCTGGATTTCTACGCCACGACGCAGAATCCCTCGACGGGCTACGCCATGGCCTATGTGAACCATGCGGGATATTATGCGAAGATCGCCAATCCGTTCGGCGGGAAGCACAACTCCACGCGGATGTACAACCGGGCGGGCATTGCGGCCGGCAAATACATCGGACGCCATACGCTCGAGGGCGAACTCTCCTACGACAACCGCATGTATCACCGTTACGGGGTCTGGGTACCCTCCGTTCCGGAGCTCGCATTCGGTGCCGGGGCGATGACCGACTATGGCGATGCACGGCTGCAGCTGCGTTTCGGCGACGATTTCCAGGATCTGAGCCGGCTGAATTTCGAGGTGGGGCTCCACGGCGGGCTCTTCTTCGACCACTCCGATCTGCCCGTTCCGGACATGTCGGGACGTGAGAGCTCGATCGGGGCTGACGGCCGGATTGCCTGGGCCTGGGGCCGCAGCCGCTTCGGCGTGTCGATAGCCTACGATTACCTGGGCGGCCACAAGTATCTGGAGGGCAGCAACCAGCAGCTGATCCGTGCCGGAGTGCGCTACGGCTTCGACGGCGGGGTGGTTCGGCTCGACGCGGGGGCCGACTACTACCGTGACCGTGTCGGCACGACAGCCCTTGCGGACTACGAGCGCGGCAACTACCTCATTCCCTACCTGCGGCTGAATTTCAACCTCGGCACGCCCGGACTGCAGCCCTTCGTCGAGGCCGACGGCGGGGTGCATCCGAACGACCTGCGCTCGCTCACGGAGCAGAACCCCTACGTGCGTTCGTCGCAGTGGCCGTCGGACGCCTTCCTCACCACGTCGGACCAGCCGCAGGGCAAGAGCCTCTTCCCGATCTACGACGAAACTTCGCTGTGGCTTGCGAAGAGTTCCGTAGACTACAACTTCCGCCTCGGTCTGGGGGGCAGCCTCTGGCATTCGATCGTTGCCTATCGCCTCTATGCGGGCTTTTCGATCCACGACAACCACCTCTTCTGGACGGGATGGCAGGTGGCAAGACCCGACACGGGGTGTGACGTGCTGTTCCTGCCGGTCCAGGCGCGCCAGACCGTGACGTCGCTCAACGGCGAGATCGAAATCCGTCCGTTGAGCTCGCTGAAGATCGACCTCGGGGCTCACGGCCGTCTCTACAACGACGAAACCGATCTGAAGAACGGCGATCCGGCCTTTGCGGGGAATGCCGGCATCGCCTATGAGGGGCGCAGGATCGCCTTCGGTGTCGAGGCTCGGTTCGAGAGTGCGCGCAGTTGGTCGGTCTATCGGTATACGCTGCAGTCTGCCGGCGTGGACGGCTCGACTTGGGAGGGGAGCGGCACGTTGGAGAAGGAGGCGCTGGATCCCTTCCGGACACCGTTCGGGGTTGATCTGCGAGCCCATTTCGACTGGCATGTTTCGGGTCGCGTGACCTTGTTTGCCGAGGGCCGCAACCTGCTCAACCGGAAACTCTACGACGAGGCCTGGTTCCCCGAACCGGGCGCGCGGTTTACCGTCGGCATCAAGGCCAACTTCTGATCCGGCGAACCGGCCTGGTCCGCACGCGGCGCGGCGGAATCGGGCTGGCTGGTCTTGGGTTTTGATAGGGTCGGCCCCGGGCCGGTCGCAAATCGGACCCGGGTCAGTCTCGGGTCGGTCTCGGGTCGGTCCCGGGGGGATGTAAGGGCCGAAACATGATTTTTTCGGTCGTCCTGATACCAACGTGCGGGATTTTTGCTATCTTCAGGACGTGTTGCGGAGAGTTCTGCGACACGTCTTGTTCATTCAATCAAAAAACGAACTGCCATGAAACATGCAATGCCTGCGCTTCCGTATGCACCGGAGGCCCTTGCTCCGAAGATGAGCCGCGAAACACTCGACTATCACTACGGCAAACACCTGCAGACCTACGTCGACAATCTCAACGCCCTGATTCCCGGCACCCCCTACGAGGAGATGCCTCTCGAGGAGATCATCCGCAAGGCCGACGGGGCGATCTTCAACAACGCCGCCCAGACCTGGAACCATACCTTCTTCTTCCGCCAGCTGACCCCCGAACAGGGTCCCGTACCCGCGAAACTGGCTGCCAAACTCACGGCCGAATTCGGTTCGGTCGAGACCTTCCGCGAGCAGTTCACCCGGGCGGCTCTGGGGCTGTTCGGCTCGGGCTGGGTGTGGCTGGCGGCCGACCGTGCGGGACACCTCTCGATCGTGGCGATGTCGAATGCCGGCAATCCGCTGCGTGACGGGCTGCGCCCGGTGATGACGGTCGACGTCTGGGAGCACGCCTACTACATCGACTGGCGCAACCGCCGGGCCGACTTTCTGAAGGCCTTCTGGGAACTGATCGACTGGAAGCAGGTGGCCGACCGGGCCGTACCTCGCCGTTATCGCTGCACGGCGTGCGACTACGTCTACGATCCCGCGAAGGGTGATCCCGAGACGGGCATCGCCCCCGGTACGCCGTTCGAGGAGATTCCCGACGACTGGACCTGCCCCGTGTGCGGACTCTACAAGGAGGCATTCCGTCCCGTCGAGGAGTAACGGACGTCTGCCGGTTCCGCTCCGGAACCGGGAGTTCCGGAGCGAATCTGAGCGTGCCGGGAAGCGCCTTTTCCCGCGGACTCCGGGCGGGCCGGAAACCCTCCGGGGCGTCCCGGGAGATCCGGAAAACCCGAAGCCACGAAAAAGCCCGTCCGGGCATTGGCTCGGACGGGCATCTCGGCGGCGCAGAGTCTGCCGGCGATCAGAAGACGAACTTTTCGAGCTTCAGTTCACCGAGTTGCTCCATGCGCGGAACGAGGGTCGTGAAGTGTGACGAACGTTCGTGGGCCGACAGCGCCTTGGCGTCGCTCCACGTCTCGCAGATCATCAACACATCGCGGCGCGTCGCGCTTTCGAAGAGGTCGTATGCGACGCATCCTTCATCCTTGAGCGAAGCGGTGACCAGTTCGCGGGCCGTGCGGACCAGTTCGTCACGGTTGCTCTCCGTCGTGCGGATAAAAACATTCAAACGGATCATATCGTATCGTTTTATGGAGATCGGAGCCGGGCTCCGTATCTCCGGGTTATGCTTGACGAGGCGAATTTAGTAAAAATTTCGGGAAACGATTCGGCCGTGAGGTTCTTTTCGCGGTTCGGTTTTTGCAGCCGGACTTCGGGATCCGGCCCCGGGGCGTATCCGACCCGTGGAAGGTTCACCCGATCAAGCACATCAAAATCGGAAAAGAGATGAAAGCAAAACATCTGTTATTGGCCCTTGCGGCCATTGGCGGCGCCTTCGAGGCGTTGGCCTGTACGGGAATCTCGCTCACGGCGGCCGACGGCAGCTACATCCAGTCGCGGACGATTGAGTGGGGCAACAGCGCCCTGGAGAGCATGTATGTCGTCATTCCGCGCGGCGAACGGCTGCAGTCGCTCACGCCCGACGGCCAGACGGGGCTCTCCTTCAAGGCACGCTACGGGGTTGTGGGGCTGGCCGTTGTCGAGAAGCAGTTCATCGCCGAGGGGATCAACGAGGCAGGACTTTCGGCCGGGCTCTTCTTCTTCCCGCAGTACGGCAGTTACGAGACCTATCAACCGGCACAGAGCGCCCGCACGCTGGTTGATCTGGAGGTGGCGCAGTGGATTCTGACGCAGTTTTCGACCATCGACGAGGTGAAGGCCGCGATCGGCGGGGTGCGCATCGTGGGGCTCGAGGCCAATGCCGTCGTGCATTGGCGCATCGGCGAGCCGTCGGGCCGCCAGGTGGTGCTGGAGATCGTCGGCGGCGTGCCGCACTTCTACGAGAATGAGGTGGGAGTGCTGACCAACGCCCCGGGCTTCGAGTGGCAGGTGACCAATCTGAACAACTACGTCAATCTGCGTCCGGGCGATGTCGAACCCTGCAAGATCGGTGAGAAGACGCTTCGGGCCTTCGGGGCCACGGCCGGATTTCTGGGGCTTCCGGGTGACGATACGCCGCCGTCGCGTTTCGTACGTGCGGCCTTTTTCCGTGCCACGGCCCCCGTGCGTGCCACAGCCTTCGCCACGGTGCAGGAGTGTTTCCACCTGCTGAACAACTTTGACGTGCCGATCGGTCTGGAGCACCCGGCCGGCAAGTGTCCCGACATTCCGAGCGCCACGCAGTGGACCTCGGCCATCGACCTGACCCACCGTGTGGTCTACTACAAGACGGCCTACAACAATACGATCCGCTGCATCGACCTCTCGCAGATCGACTTTGCGCGGGTGAGCTACCAGGTCCACCCGTTGGACCGCACTCAGACGCAGCCCGTCGAACGGATCGCGATTCGGTAGGGGGGTCGGCCGTCCGGCCCTCCCGACGACTATTTGCGGAAGATGAAGTAGACGGCCAGAATGATGCAGAGGAACCCGGCCAGATGGTTCCAGCGCAGCGTGTCGGACTTCATGAAGACCAGCGCGAAGATGGTGAAGACCGAGAGCGAGACGACCTCCTGAATGACCTTCAGTTCCCAGATCGAGAAGGGTCCTCCGAATTCGGCCGAGCCGATGCGGTTGGCCGGCACCTGGAAACAGTATTCGAAGAGGGCGACGCCCCAGCTCATGAGGATAACCAGCATGAGACTGAAGCGTTCGAGACGTGATTTGAAGGCGATCTGCCCGTACCAGGCCAGCGTCATGAAGGCGTTGGAGATGACGAGCAACGCGACGGTGGCAAGTCCACGGAACATAAGCATCTGTTTTTAAAAGCGGCGCAAAATTAGCGAATTTTTCGCAAATGTGACTCTTTTGCAGGCGAAAACGCACATTTCCCGACAGGAATGTGCGTTTTTTCGCTCTTCGGCAGGGAGGTGTCGGTGAGGCTTTGAGCCCGGAGAAGGGCCCGGTCAGCGGGCCGCCATAAGCACCGGATCCACAGAACGACCCGGGGACGGATCAGGCCAGCAGCGCGTCGAGGTCGGTCAGATCGGCGAAGGTGTCGATCACCAGATCGGCACTGGTTTCACGCTCGAGCACCTCGCGCGGCAGGGTGGTGGCCAGCGCCACGATGCGCCCGGCGCCGGCCCGGCGGGCCGACTCGATGCCGGCCTTGGCATCCTCGAAGACCACACAGTCGGCCGGATCGCACCCGACGGCCGCCGCAGCCTTGAGATAGATCTCCGGATCGGGTTTGCAATGCGTCACCGCGTCGCCCGAGATGCGGGCCTCGAACCATTGTCCGATCCGGCACTTTTCGAGCACGAAGTCGACGTTGGCGCGGCAGCCCGACGACCCGACGGCGCAGTGGATGCCGGCCCCGTTGAGTCGTTCGAGCAGCTGACGCAACCCCTCGACGGGGTGGATCTCCGGGGCGTAGATCTCACGGTAGATGGCCTCCTTCTCGTTGCCGAGGGCCTTGACGCCCTTCTGGTGGATCAGCTCCTCGGGCAGGATCAGACGCATGATGTCGTCGTTTCCCATGCCGTAGGCCTGGCTGAGGCGCTGCTGCCAGCCCTCGACGCCGTAGCGGGCGCAGAAGACCTCGAAGGCGCGGACATGAGCCAGCGTGTTGTCCACCAGCGTGCCGTCCATATCGAATAAAGCGGCTTTTTTCATGATTGCAGTTCGTTTTCGGAGGGCAAAGATACGAAAAGACGGGCGGGAAAACACGCCGACCGGGAATTTTTTGTCTCCGTGCGGCGCTCTCCTGTCGCGAATCCGATGCTGCGGCCGCTGGCCGAAAGCGGGCTGGCGAAGCGGGCGTTGAAGAGCACGATGTAGTTGTCGTAGAAGTTCACGTCGCCGTGCATGCCGCCGGTGAACTGCGCCACGGCGATGTTGTTGTCGACGCCCGAGACGCGGCTGGCGCGGATCACCTCGCGTTTGAACTCCGGCGAACGGCTGCGGTAGAGGTCGGCCGTCGATTCGGAGATCATGGCCGGGAGATAGGCCTGACCGGTCAGGGCCGAGGTGTCCATGTCGTTGAAGATGAATCCGAAGTTGCGCTGCATGCGTCGGTTGCGGAACCCGGGCCGGATATTCGTCAGATCGAGCTCCATTTTCGTGTAGGTCCGGCAGTGATACGTATCGTGGCGGTCGGGGTCGTTGCGCGCGCGGTTTCGGGTGACCGTGTCGCGCGTCTCGAGCGGATGGATGCCCTGTTCATTGGTCGTAATCCCGACGGTCGTACCGGGGAATACCACACTCACAAAAGCCAACGGCTCGCCGTTGGAGTCGGTCACACGTCCGCGTACCCGGGTCATTTGGGCATGGGCGCCGGCAGTTCCGAGCAGGGCGGACAGCAACCCGAAAATCATTCTCCGTACCTATGCGGGCAAATGTAAGAAAAAAGTTCAGAATCGCAGAAAATAAACTACCTTTGCGGCAAAACGGTTGAAAATGATGACAGTTTATGGCACACGGCAAGATTGAAAAGACGAATGCGGCACGGCTGCTCGACCGCGCGAAGATAGCCTACGAGTTGGTTCCCTACGAGGTTGACGAGACGGATCTGGCCGCCACGCACGTGGCTGCGCAGTTGGGCGAGGATATTTCGACGGTCTTCAAGACGCTGGTTTTGAAGGGTGACCGTACGGGTTATTTTGTCTGTGTGGTTCCGGGCGACCACGAGGTGGACCTGAAGGCCGCCGCGCGGGTTTCGGGCAACAAGAAGGTGGATCTGATTCCGATGAAGGAGCTGCTTCCGGTGACGGGTTATATCCGGGGCGGATGTTCGCCGATCGGGATGAAGAAGGCCTTCCCGACCTACATCCATACGTCGGCCGAGACGCTTCCGTTTATTTATGTCAGTGCGGGGGTCCGGGGGCTTCAACTGCGTGTGGCGCCGAAGGAGTTGGCGGCGTACGTGCATGCGACATTCGCCGGGATCAGCCGGCTTCCGGAGTGATTGGCGGAGGTTTGTGACCGGGGGGGGGCGAGAAGAGGCCTGGCCGCCCCTGAAACCGGTCTCTTGGGCCGGGAGCGGTGATTTGTTACTGGTCGCAGAGGGGCCTGGCCGCCCCTGAAACCGGTCTTTTGGACCGGGAGCGGTGATTTGTTACTGAGTCGCAGAGGGGTATGGTCGCCTCTGAAACCGGTCTCTTAGACCGGGGTTATTCGGCAACTTCGTTGTTTTTGGAACGCTTGCGGGAGTTGATGTTCAGATAGCGCTGCAGGGTCTGCTGCAGACGGGTCGGATCGAGATGCTGACGGATCTCACCGCCCTGGGCGATGGCTATCTCGCCGGTCTCCTCGGAGACGACAATGATGATGGCATCCGAGATTTCGCTCATGCCGATAGCGGCACGGTGGCGTGTTCCGAACTCCTTCGGAACGTCGCTCTGCGTGACGGGGAGGATGCACTTGGCCGCCACGACGCGGTCGCCTTCGATCAGCACGGCGCCGTCGTGCAGCGGGGCGTTCTTGAAGAAGATGTTTTTCAGCAGCGGAGTGGAAACTTTGGCATCGAGGGCGATTCCGCCTTCGGCGATGAGCCGCAGGTCGCTCTGCTGTCCGATGACGATCAGGGCTCCGGTTTTGGTCTGTGCCATTTCGCGGCACGCCGTGACGATGGGCGCGATGTTCGTCTGTACGGGGTCTTCGCCCGAGGAGAAGATGCGTGTGATGAAGTTAAAGTGTTTCTGCCGCATGCCGATCATCTGCAGGAAGCGTCGCAATTCGGGCTGGAAGACGATGATCAGGGCGATGGCGCCCACGGAGATCAGTTGTCCGAGGATCGTGGAGAGAAGCTCCATGTTGAGGGTGCGGACGACGACCCAGAGCAGATAGACGGCGATGATGCCCGAGAGGATATAGGGGGCATTGGTGCCTTTGGTCATGCGGTAGATCCAGTACATGATCAGGGCCACCAGAACGATGTCTATCAGATCAATGAAGGTGAACGGAACGAATCCCATTGCAATCGGACTTTAATCAGGTTTCGGAGTTGACAGCGCAAATGTAGGAAAAAAAAACGACTTCCACTCGTTGTGGAAGCCGGTTTTTTGTTCCGCACGGACGGGGCTATTTTTTTGCGTCCTTCTGATCGGCGGCGTAGAGCTCGTTGACCTTGGCCAGAATGGCGGGGGTGATGTCGAGCGTCGAGTCGGCGTCGATCAGAGCCGAAGCGTTGATAATGAGTTTGTACTTGCCGTCGGCGTTGATCTCCTTCACGGCGCGGTGGAGCAGGTCCTGGGCGCGGTTCGTGAATACGAAGTTCTCCTCATCGAGCGACCGGGCCTCTTTCTGGGCGTTGGCCTGATAGGAAGCGACCTTTTTCTGGATGCTCTCCTGCTGGGCCTGTGCGTCGCGGGTGGTGATCAGCCCCTTGTCGAACTTCTCCTGCAGCTGAGCGGCTTCGGCCTGGAGGCTCTGCTCGCGCTGGGCCCAGCTTTTCTGGGCCTTCTGGGTCTTCTCCTGCAGGGCGACACCCTCCTTCTGATAGAGGTCGCACTGGGCCAGGACGGCTTCAACCTGTATGTAGGCGATGTCGCTGGAGACGACCTCCTGAGCAACCGTTGCGCTTGCAGACTCAGCCTTTTCCGCGGTTTTCGTACCGCAGGCCGCGAGGACAAGAGCCGCAGCCAATGCCGGGAATAGCGTTTTTTTCATCTTGTTACGTAGTGTTTGGTTAAATATTCTTCATTTGAAACACAAAGGTAAAAAAAAATCTTTACTTTTGCCTACCGGAAGACAATTTTATCGCACCCCGGGCGGGCGTTGTTGCCGGATGCGGCTCTGCGCAGGGATGAGGACTCGTCGACGCGGCGGCAGGGACCGTCTTGCGGACGCGCCCCGACTTTGGCCCGGATGTCCGTAAGTCGCGGATTGCGTGCGGAATTTATAGCAGACGATCATGTACGAATATATCCAGGGAACGGTAGCCGAGGTTGCTCCGGCCTATGCCGTGATCGACGTGGGCGGAGTGGGCTACTACCTGCACATTTCGCTCGAAACCTACACGGCCATCGAGCATGCCGCACAGGCGAAGCTTTTTGTTCATTATGTCGTGCGCGAGGATGCGCAGCTGCTCTACGGTTTCTCGACGAAGGTCGAGCGTGAGTTGTTCCGGCTGCTGATCAGCGTTTCGGGCGTGGGGGGCAATACGGCGCGGATGATTCTGTCGACCTACTCGCCGCGCGAACTGCAGGGGATCATCTCGTCGGGGAACGCCGTCCTGCTGAAGAATGTCAAGGGACTGGGGCTCAAGACGGCGCAGAAGATCATCGTCGAGTTGAGCGGCAAGCTCATGACGCTGGGTTTCGACGACAACGGCCCGCAGCCGGCGACTCCCGACGGAGGGGTTGTCGACGAGGCGCTGGAGGCATTGGTCATGCTGGGCTTTGCACGCGGGGTGGCCGAGAAGGCCGTGCGGGCCGTGGTGCGCGAATCGCCCTCGGCACCGGTCGAGGAGGTGGTGCGCATGGCCCTCAAACGGCTCTGAGACGGCCGGCTGGAGGCCCGAGGCGGCCGGGACGATTCCCATGCGGTTCTGAGACGGCCGGCTGAAGGCCTGAGGCGGCCGGGACGATTCCCGTGCGGCTCTGAGACGGCCGGCGGGCGATCCACATGATGCGGTTCCAGGGCGGCTGCATGAGGTCGATCTTCCTGCGGTTCCAGGGCGGCCGTGGAGTGTTCCGACTCCGGGAACGGGACTTCTGAATACTCCCGGTTTGAACGGCCTGCCGCAAATCCTGTAAAACGTTGTATTTGTGTCCCAAAAGGCCTGAAAGTTGCACTAAAGGCCCAAGGTTGGGGGGTCTGTTTTTTTCTGGCAGGAGATTTGCCTTATCTTTGTCGAACTGTAAATGCAATGACCCATGGGTGAATTTCCGATCGGATTCCTGCTTTTGATGCTCGGCCTTGCGGTCGGAGCCTTCGTGGTGCTGCTGATTGCCTATGTGTGGCGGCAACGCCGGCTTCACCGGCTGATGGACCCACGCCGGGATTATGCCTACCATTCCGAGGAACGAGGATAGCTGCGGCTCTCCTCTTTTTTTTGTCCGTTCGGACGCTACGGGGCGAATTTTTACGTTTCATATTCATGGATATCGGATTGTTTTTGTACATTTGCACAATTGTATGCCGATGAAACGACCTTTTGCCATCCTGTTTTGTGCTGCGGCGCTGCTTCTGGGCGGGTGCTCGCAGGAGGAGGATACGCTCTCCGGACAGCGGGAGAAACTCGTCTCCTACCTGGAGCGGACCCACTCCCCGTCGCTGATCCCCGACACTTCGGTCGAGGAGGGGAGCCAGCTGCCCTTTTATACGGTCGCGGGGAATTCGGTCTATCGGTACATCCAGAATGTCTACGACCCCGACCGGGCGAACCGACCCGAAGTGGGCGAGAACTCCACAGTGGCGATCACCTTCCGGGCCTATGTGTTCGAGTTTTCGAACATTACCGACTCGACCTTTCCCTTCTGGTCGAACGATCCGCTGCTGGAGAGCGCCTATCAGGAGCTGGGGCTGAGTGTCGGCGAGGGCGGATGGACCTTCGAGCCGCTGCACGTATCGATGAACGGCAACATACTAAACGGACTGCGTCTTGCGTTATTGGGATGTCGCGAGGGCGACGAAGTCGAGGCCTACATGACCTACAACATGGCCTACGGCGACAGTTCGTTCAGCACCATTCCGAGCGAAAGCCCGATCGCGTGGTTCTTTACGGTGGATGCCGTAGAATGATAAAATGTGGATTTAGAATCGGAAAACGAAATATGAAGTTGATTACCCGTTTGCTGTATCTTCCGCTGGCCGGTGTATTGCTGCTGGCCTCGTGTGCCAAGGAGGAGAGCGAATCCTACGACAAGTTCGAAGACCAGGCCCTGGAGGCGTGGATGACCCAGAACCGACCGGAGTTGGTGGGCAACCTGCAGAGCGACGGAGGCTATTACGTCGAGGTGCTGGAGGCTGGGGAGGATCTCTCCACGGTCAAGCCGATCCGCGATACGGCATGCTGGGTGCGGTTCGACTTTTCGGGGCGCGATCTGAGCGGCAATATCGTACTGACGCGGCGTGCGGCCGAGGCCAAGCTGGTCAATACGTTCACCAAATATACCCACTACGTTCCCTATTACCGTTATTGCGGAACGGTCAATACGAGCCTGCTGGAGGGGACGTATCTGGCCATGCGCAACGTGCTGCACCTGAGTGCGGAATATGCGGCAGGCCACGGTTTGAGCGAGGATTTCGAGCTGCGCAAGGGTTCGAAGGTGCGGCTCTACCTGCCGTCGCGCATCGTCAGCTCGAGCGGCGTGGAGGGGCAGGGCGGTTACGAAGGCCAGTATTCGCTCAGTTCGCAGCGGCCGTTCATCATCGAGATGGAGATCCGCGAGATCGTGAAGAATCCGCTGGAGAGCGAAGGTTCGGAGGTGGATTCGTTCTGCGCGTCCAACGGTAGCCAGTGGCTCTATACGACGGAGGGCGACGAAGAGGGATCGTCGAAAATCCCGACGGGATACGATGACGAGAACCACCCTTACAAACTGCGGGAGAAGGGCTACCGGTGGGTGAGTGCCTGCGACTCGGTGGCCCAGGTCTATGTCGACGTGTGCTACGATCCGACGAAGGCCTCCGACTACCTGAATTTCAACTTCCCGGTTCGCAGCGAGAAGAACGAGCTGCTGTGGGACAACAAGGCGTATGATGTGGGCTTCGAGCCGTATAACGGGTCGGATCTCGAGGCTCGGATCTCCGAGGCACTCAAGAAGCGTTTCCATGCCGACGAGGATTACAAGCATCCGGGACTCGAGAGCCGGGATGCGGACTCGGTCGGGATGGACGGCGAGGCCAGGATCTGGTATATCGCGCGGATGCTCGACGGATTCATCTACGATACGAACATCGACGAGGTGAAGGAGATTATCTACGGGGAGGCCGACTCGGAGGGTTCGGCTCTGACCTATACGCCCGACGAAGATCAGAGCAGTCAGATCTCGGCCTACTATTACGTGGTTCCGAATCTGTGCTACGGACAGTGGGCGGAGTTCGTCACGGTTTCGACCCGGGGTTACGGCGCTACGGGACGTACGGGCAGTACGACGACGAGCGGCGGATCGACGGGCTATTCGTCGAGCTACCTCGATTACCTGAACTATTACAACTACTACAACAGCTACTACGGCAACAGCTACTACGGCAACTATTACAATAACTATTATTATAATTATCTGAACAGCTACTATTATAACTACGGTTACGGCTACGGCGACACCACGACGGAGACGACGACAACCATTTCGACGGAGATTCCGCCCTATACGCCGCTGGTTTATCAGATCTACATCGAGCCGGCCGAAGGGAAATAGACATTGCCGCGAGTGCCGTCATTACGAGGATCAAACGATCGGGAGAAGATTCTTCCGGTCGTTTTTTTGTGTTGCGAAGTCGGTCGGCCGGAGATTTGCATCCATGCCGGAACGGGCTTTCGGGTAGGGTGGAGATTGTTGCGTTTTGATGACAAAAGGGTTACATTTTTTTGTGGTTTTTGATCTGGAAATTTTGTAAATCCATAAAATTATATTAATTTAGTGTTCGAGAACCATCAACCATAAAATCTACGGATATGATAATCACATTTAACGAGTTGCGCCGTATCAAGGATCGGCTGCCCAGCGGCAGTTCGCAGCGCATTGCAGATGAGTTAGGAATCGATGTCGAGACGGTCCGCAACTACTTCGGAGGGAGTCACGAAGCGAAGGAGTGCGTCGGGGTTCACTTCGAACCGGGACCGGACGGCGGGGTTGTCACGTTGGACGACACGACGATTCTTGATGTTGCGATGCGTATCCTTAGCGAGCAACAGCAATAGTATATATAAAGGATCTGTCCGGTGAGAGCCGGAACGAAGCCTGCGGAGACGCAGGCTTTTTTTGCCCCTTAAGAAGGGGCTTCTTGAGGCAACCGGGCGTCGTCAGGTTTCGGAGGGCCGGCCCCTTAAGAAGGGGCTTTTAGGGGCAATCGGGCGTTGTCAGGTTTCGGAGGGTTGCAACTGCCTCGGCCCCTTAAGACTGGGCTTTTAGGGGCATCCGGGCGTCGTCAGGTTTCGGAGGGCCGGCCCCTTAAGAAGGGGCTTTTAGGGGCAACCGGATGCTGTCAGGTTTCGGAGGGCCGCGACTGCTTCTATCTTTTCCGCTGTCTTGTTCGGGAGCGGACGTGACGTTGAGAAACCCAGTAACGTCCCGGCCGCCCCTAGAACCCTGAAGTCTGGTATTGGGAGCGGACGTGACGTTGAGAAACCCTGTAAAGGTCCGGCCGCCCCTAGAACCCCGAAGTCTGGTATTGGGAGCGGGTGTGGCGTTGAGAAACCCCGAAAAGGTCCGGCCGCCCATAGAGCCCCTTTCTTAAAGGGGTGACAAAATGCCGGGCGAAAGGGGGTGTTGGCGGGGATTTCTGCCAAAATGCTGACAAATTGGCAGAGGCGCCCGATTGGTACGGCGTTTGTGAGAATTCCGGGCGTAACCGACGGCCACGGACCGAAGGGGACCCGGAGACGGGAACCCGGAAGAGAAAGGACCGGAGGGGACGATGAAGACGAAAATTATAAACAATTAAAAACAGATACGATTATGGCAAAGATTATTGGTATTGACTTGGGAACCACGAACTCCTGCGTAGCAGTGATGGAGGGCAATGAGCCCGTAGTGATTCCGAACTCGGAGGGACACCGTACGACCCCGTCGGTTGTAGCCTTCACGTCGGAAGGCGAGCGTAAGGTAGGTGACCCTGCAAAGCGTCAGGCCATCACGAACCCGAAGCGGACGGTCTTCTCGATCAAGCGTTTCATGGGCGAGACCTATGACAAGGTAACGGCTGATATTGCGCGTGCCCCGTATACGATTGTTCGTGGCGACAACAACACGCCGCGTGTCGACATTGACGGACGTCAGTACACGCCTCAGGAGATTTCGGCCATTATTCTTCAGAAGATGAAGAAGACGGCCGAGGATTACCTGGGTCAGGAGGTGACGGAGGCCGTGATCACGGTACCTGCCTACTTCTCCGACTCGCAGCGTCAGGCCACGAAGGAGGCCGGTGAGATTGCCGGTCTGAAGGTTCGCCGAATCATCAACGAGCCTACGGCCGCCGCGCTGGCCTACGGTCTGGACAAGAAGTCGAACGACATGAAGATCGCCGTCTATGACCTGGGTGGCGGTACGTTCGATATCTCGATTCTGGAGCTTGGAGACGGTGTCTTCGAGGTTAAGTCGACGAACGGTGATACGCACCTGGGAGGTGATGATTTCGACCACGTGCTGATCGACTACATGGCCGAGTCGTTCAAGGCTGAACACGGAATCGACCTGCGTGAGGACCCGATGGCGCTTCAGCGTCTGAAGGAGGCCGCCGAGAAGGCAAAGATCGAGCTTTCGTCGTCGACCACGACGGAGATCAACCTTCCGTACATCATGCCTGTGAACGGCATTCCGCAGCACCTGGTCATGACGCTGACGCGTGCCAAGTTCGAGCAGTTGTGCGATCATCTGATCCGCAAGACGATCGAGCCGTGCAAGCTGGCCCTGCGCGACGCAGGTCTGACCGCCTCGCAGATCGACGAGGTGATCCTCGTAGGTGGTTCGACGCGTATTCCTGCGATCCAGAAGATCGTCGAGGACTTCTTCGGCAAGACGCCCAACAAGTCGGTCAACCCGGACGAGGTCGTAGCCATCGGTGCAGCCATCCAGGGCGGTGTGCTGACGGGCGAAGTGAAGGACGTGCTGCTGCTTGACGTGACGCCGCTGTCGCTGGGTATCGAGACCTTGGGCGGTGTGATGACCAAGCTGATCGATGCCAACACGACGATCCCGACGCGCAAGTCGGAGGTCTTCTCGACGGCCGCCGACAACCAGCCTTCGGTAGAGATCAACGTATGCCAGGGTGAGCGTCCGCTGGCCCGCGACAACAAGTCGATCGGTCGGTTCCACCTCGACGGGATTCCGGCAGCACCGCGTGGCGTGCCGCAGATCGAGGTAACGTTCGATATCGATGCCAACGGTATTCTGAACGTATCGGCCAAGGACAAGGGTACGGGCAAGGAGCAGAAGATCCGTATCGAGGCATCGTCGGGTCTGACCGAGCAGGAGATCCAGCGGATGCGTGACGAGGCCAAGGCCAACGAGGAGAAGGACAAGGCCGAGAAGGAGCGTATCGACAAGATCAACGCCGCCGACTCGAATATCTTCACCACGGAGAAGCAGCTGAAGGAGTACGGTGACAAACTGCCCGCCGATAAGAAGGCCGCCATCGAAGGCGCTTTGGCCAAACTGAAGGAGGCCCACAAGAACGCCGACGTTGCCGCCATCGACACGGCGATGAACGAGCTGAATGCCGCATGGCAGGCCGCTTCGCAGGACATCTACTCGGCCCAGCAGGCTCAGAGCCAGCAGCAGAGTTCGCAGTCCAATGCCGGACAGCAGTCGAACGCCGGCAGCCAGCAGGGTGGCAACAACGGCCAGCCTGAGGATGTCGAGTTCGAAGAGGTGAAATAATGCCGTCCGACTCCACCGAGGAGCCGGCCTAAAAACGAAGGAGACATTCCCGCAAGGGGATGCCTCCTTTTTTTGTGCCTGCCCGACTCCTGCCTGACTTCCCGCCCGACTTCCGCCCGACACCTGCCCGGCTTCCAGTCCGGCCCCCCCCCTGCCCGACACCCCGCAAACGGCTCCGCGGGACGTTGCTGCAGAGCGGAAATTTTGCTACCTTTGCACGATCTCAACAACAACATCGTATGGCATGGTGGTATTTGGCATTGGCCGGATTATTTGAACTGGGCTGGCCGTTGGGTTTCAAGCTGGCGGCGCTCAGTGCGCGTTATCATCTGCTCTTTCTGCTGCTGTCGGTTCTGTCGATGGGGCTGAGCGGGCTGTTTCTCTATTGGGCGCAGCGGGAGATCCCGATGGGCACGGCCTATCTGGTCTGGACGGGCATCGGGGGCATCGGCACCGTATTGATCGGGATATTCTGCTTCCACGATGCGGTGACCTTCTGGCGGATGTTCTTCCTGACGCTGGTTTTCATCGGGATCGTGGGGCTGAAGCTTGTGCACTGAGGCCTATTGGCGGATGGTGAGGACGACGATGTGGTCCGGGGTCGCGGTCCGCTCTCCGAGACGGATGACGACGCCGTCGTCGTTCTGCCGGAAGTCGAGCCGCTCCCCGCTGTCGCAGGCCGTGGCCTGACGCACGCGCAGCCCCTGCAGGGGGACGAAGAGCTCCGTGTCGGGCCAGTCGAGAATGTGGAGATAGACCTTGTCGCCCCGGCGGGTCGTGACGCCCCACGCACGCGGCGTCACGGGCCCGGCCTGCGTTCCGTAAATTGTCTCGCCGTGGCGTTCGAGCCACTCTCCGATTCCGGCGAGCCGTTCGAGGGCCGCTTCGGGTAGCCGGCCGTCGGGCTGCGGCCCGATGTTGAGCAGCAGATTGCCGCCGCGCCCCGCCGCTCCGACCAGATAGCGTACCAGCTCGTCGACCGGCTTGTAGTCGCAGTCGGTGATGCGGTATCCCCACGAATGGTTCATCGTCTGACAGGTTTCGAGCGGCAGGCGGCTCACCTCCTGGCCCGACAATCCGGCGCTGTTTTCGCCCGGGAGGTCGCGTTCGAAGGTCTGTGCATCCTCACCCTCGAAGGGAGCCAGGTGGTGGTTGTTGATCACCAGACAGGCGGGCTGCAGCCGGTGGATCAGACCGTAGAGTTCGTCGAGCCGCCAGTCGAAACCGGGGTTCTGGTCCTGATCCCAGACGCCGTCGAACCAGATGGCGCCGACCGGCCCGTATTGCGTTAACAGTTCGGTGAGCTGGGCCTTCATGAAGTCGAAATAGGCGTCGGCATCCTCCTTTCGGGGGTCGCGGCCCGTTCCGCGGCCGGTGCGGCCGCGGGGTGCATCCTCGCGCCACCAGTCGATGAGCGAGTAGTAGAAGTGGATGCCGAGCCCCTGCCGGCGGCATTCGTCGGCCAGTTCGCGGACGACATCGCGGCCCAGCGGCGAGGCGTCGACGACGTTGTAGTCCGACTGTGCGGTGTCGAAGAGCGAGAATCCGTCGTGGTGGCGCGTCGTGAAGCAGACGTATCGGGCACCTGCCTGTCGGATGGCCGTGACCCATTCGTGGGCATTGAAGGCCGGGGCGGCGAAGGCGCCGGCCAGCTTGCGGTATTCGCGGAAGTCGATATCCTGATTGGTCATGACCCATTCGCCCTGCCCGAGCAGGGAGTAGAGACCCCAGTGGAGGAAGATTCCGAAGCGATCGTCGGCGAATTGCTGCCGGGCAGCTATGTTCTCGGAAGCGGGCACATACCCGGATTGGGCCGCGGCCGCCAGCGAGAGTGCGGCGGAGCAGCAGGCGAGGAGGATTTTTTTCATCGTGTTCGGGGATTGAATACCCGAAGGTACGAAAAGATTGGCTAAAAAGCGAATTCCGGCTGTGAATTATGCCTTCGGGGTTGTGCTTTTGGTTTTTTTCGGGCCGTTCGGCGCGCCCGAGCTGGCGAGGAGTCGTCCGCGGGTCAGGGGGAGGATCCAGAGACAGGCCATCGAGAAACGCAGGAGGAAGATCTCGGCCGGGCACGCTCCCCTGTGCCGTCCGAATGCCCTCGACGCCGCAGCCCGACATTCCGGCGGCTCCGTTGCGTGAGCGCCCATGCCGCCGCAACGTGCGCAACGGGGCTGCAGGGGTGATAATTTTGCCGCAATGGCCATTTTCTGCCGCTGAAACCGTGGGATTTAATTCTTTTTTTCTATCTTTGCGTGCTATTGTGCCCAACGACATTAAAACAAACATAATAACAACTATTTTTTCCAAATGCAAAGTAAAGGTTTCATTAAACTCATCGCGGTGCTTCTGGCCCTCGCATGTGTTTATCAACTCTCGTTCACGTTCAAGACGCGGAGCGTAGAGAAGAAGGCGGCGGCCTACGCTGCCCAGTTCCCCATCGACGAGCAGTCGGCGGCCGAACAGCATTACCTGGATTCGATCCAGAACCTGACGGTCTACAACGTGGGCTTCAAGAAGTTCACCTACAAGGAGTGCAAGGAGAAGGAGCTGAATCTGGGTCTGGACCTGAAGGGCGGAATGAACGTCATGCTGGAGGTTCAGGTCGAGGATGTCGTGAAGGCGCTTGCCGGCGACAGCCAGAACGATCCGGCCTTCCAGCAGGCCATTGCCGAGGCCAATGTGGCCATGAAGGACGGTTCGTCGAACGACTACATCGGCGACTTCGTGAAGGCCTACTCGCGTCTGTCGAACGGCAGTCCGATTGCCGCGATCTTCGTGAGCCCCGACCGCAAGGACATCACGCTCGAGAGTTCGGATGCCGACGTGGAGAAGATGCTCAAGCGCGAGACTGAGGCAGCCATCGGCGCTTCGTTCAACGTGCTGCGCAGCCGTATCGACCACTTCGGCGTAACGCAGCCCAACATCATGCGCCTTCCGAACTCGCACCGCATTCTGGTCGAGCTCCCGGGCGTGAAGGAGCCGCAGCGTGTGCGCGACCTGCTGCAGGGAACGGCCTCGCTGGAGTTCTGGCTGACGTACGACGCCCGCGAGGTGCTTCCGATGCTGGTATCGGCCGACAAGCTCCTCAAGGAAGAGGCTTCGCATACTGCCGCCCCGGCCACGGAGAACGCCACGGAGCAGCCTGCCGCCGAGGCCGTCGCACCGACGGCCGGTGAGGGTCTGATCGGTGAGATCGGCGCCGACTCGACGGCCAAGTCCGAGACGGCCCATACGGGCAACTTCGACCAGGCGCAGAACCCGCTCTTTGCGGTGCTGGATCCCAACTATGCCGGAGGCGCCGCCATCGGAGCCGCCTATAAGGCCGACATTGCTACGGTGAACGAATACCTGGCCCGTCCGGAGGTTCGCGACCTCTTCCCGGCCGACATCCTCTTCAAGTGGGGCGTGAAGGGCGACGACCACATCGACGGCCGTTACTACCTCTACGCCATCAAGGTGACGACCCCCGACGGCAAGGCGCCGCTCGACGGATCGGTCGTAACGGACGCCCGCGAGCAGTATGCGCAGCGCGGCGCCACGGCCGAGGTTTCGATGACGATGAACGCCGAGGGTACGCAGAAGTGGGCGCGCATGACGGGTGAGAACATCGGCAAGTGCATTGCCATCGTTCTCGACGGCTATGTCTACTCGGCCCCGCGTGTCAATACGAAGATCGACAAGGGACAGTCGCAGATCACGGGCGACTTCACGATCCAGGAGGCCCAGGACCTTGCCAACGTGCTCAACTCGGGTAAGGTTCCGGCTCCGGCGAAGATCATCCAGGATACGGTCGTAGGACCGTCGCTGGGACAGGAGTCGATCAACGCCGGTATGCTGTCGTTCGTCGTCGCCTTCATTCTGGTGCTGCTCTACATGGGGCTGTTCTACAAGACGGCGGGTTGGATGGCCGATGTGGCCCTGCTGATGAACGTCTTCCTGCTGATGGGCGTACTGGTATCGTTCGGTGCGGTGCTGACGCTGCCGGGTATTGCGGGTATCGTGCTGACGATGGGTATGGCTGTCGACGCCAACGTGATCATCTACGAACGTATCAAGGAGGAGCTTCGCGAGGGCAAGGGTCTGTCGCTGGCCATCAAGGAAGGTTTCTCGAAGGCCTACTCGGCCATCATCGACGGACAGCTGACGACGATCATTACGGGTATCGTGCTCTTCATCTTCGGTACGGGTCCGGTTCAGGGCTTCGCCACGACGCTGATCATCGGTATCATTACGTCGGTCTTCTGCGCGATCTTCATCACGCGTCTGCTGATCGATTGGATCGTTGCGAAGTGGGGCTCGATCTCCTTCTCGTACAAGTGGTCGGAGAAGTTCCTCAGCAATACGCACGTCAACTTCCTGAGCAAGCGTAAGGTAGCCTACTGGATTTCGGGCGCGCTGATCGTGCTGTCGATTCTTTCGTTCTTCGTCCGGGGTCTGAACCTGGGTGCCGAGTTCACGGGCGGCCGCGCCTATGTGGTTCGTTTCGACAAGGCCGTGTCGGCCGAGGAGGTTCGTGCGAACATGGAGCGTGTCTTCTCGCAGATCGAAGGGGCCGACGAGTCGTCGATCAGCTTCGAGGTCAAGCAGTACGGCAACGAGAACCAGATGCGCATCGTGACGCAGTACCGTTACGACGATACGTCGGATGAGGCTACGGGCGAGGTTGAGGAGCTGATCTACAAAGCACTGAAGCCGCTCTACTCGTATGACATCACCTTCGACCAGTTCCGCAGCACGCAGACCGATGTGAACGGTATTCTGACGGCCGACAAGATCGGACCTTCGATTGCCAACGACACGACGTGGAACGCCGTCTACTCGGTGCTCTTCTCTCTGATTGCCATCGGACTCTACATCACGTTCCGCTTCAAGCGCTGGCAGTGGGCAACGGGTGCCACGCTGGCCCTGGCCGTCAATGCGCTGCTGATCATCGGTATCTTCTCGATGTTCTACGGTATTCTGCCCTTCAACCTGGAGGTGAACCAGGCCTTCATTGCGGCCATTCTGACGATCATCGGATATGCGATCAACGATACGGTGGTTGTCTTCGACCGAATCCGCGAGTACCTGGGTATCTATCCGAAGCGGAGCCTCTATGAGAACGTGAACAACGCTATCAACTCGACGCTGTCGCGTACGATCAATACGTCGGGCACGACGCTCGTTACGCTGCTTGCAATCTTCTTCTTCGGCGGCGAGACGATCCGTGGCTTCATCTTCGCGCTGATCATCGGCGTAGTAGTCGGTACGGTGGCCACGATTTTCATCGCCACGCCGCTCGCCTACGATCTGATGAAGAAGCGCGCCAAGATCGACGAGGAGAAATAATCGCTTTCGAGGCTGAACCCAAAGCCGCTTCCGGATTCCGGGAGCGGCTTTTTCGTGTTCTCATCCGTCGGCATGTTTTTTGCGATTGAAGAATCACGAAGGCACGATTACCGTAGCCTTGGAGAACCGGACCTCCCGCGTGCCGTCGATAGCTTGCCTGATCGGCGGAGTCAGCGCCTTGGCGCTTTCGACGGGACTGATGTTGTGCGGACGCCGCGCCATTGCCAGCGTCTGGCCGGCCGGCTGTTCGTTCCCTGCCTGATCTGGATCCTCTTCGCCTCTTACCCGAATCTCTATGTGCTGGCGGCCGACGGCACGGGATTCTGAGCCGGCGACGGCCGATGGCGGATTGTCGTTGGCAAATTGGTATTTATTTTTTACCTTTGTCGGGAAGATAGAGGTCACACTATGGAAAATCTGCTGCATGGAATGCGACGTTACGTCTCGCCGGTCTTTCTGGCGCTGCTCGTGGCGTCGTTCATTCTTTGGTACATTGCCAAACTGAGCTATACCTATACGACGGAACAGACCGTCCGGGTGAGTGTCGACGATCAGCCCTTCGAGGTGACGTGCGTGGTGGAGGGGGTCGGGACGAATCTGTTCGGCTACCGGGTCTACATGAACAAACGGTTGCGGATTCCGCTTTCGGAGCTCAAGACGCGCCCTTCGCAGGAGGAGGGCCACGAGGGCAAACTGGTCATCGACCCGCAGTCGTTGCAGGATGCGCTGGCGCCGCGATTCAGCGACATCAAGATCATCTCGATCAAGGATATTCCGGAGATCGACCAACCGCAGGCGAAGTCATGATGAAGATTGGAATTACGGGCGGCATCGGGAGCGGGAAGAGCACCGTATGCCGCCTCTTTGCACAACGGGGCATTGCGGTCTACGATTCGGATCGGGAAGCCAAGCGGCTGATGACGGAGGATGCGGCGCTTCGCGCGGCGATTTCGGCGCGCTTCGGGGCCGAGGCCTATACGGCCGACGGCGCCTTGAACCGCGGCTATCTGGCTTCGCGGGTCTTCACGGATTCCGAGGCGCTGGCGGATCTCGATGCGCTGGTCCATCCGGCCGTGAAGGCGGACTTTGCGGCGTGGGCCGCACGTCAGCTCTCCCCCTATGTGGTGCTGGAGAGTGCGATTCTCTTCGAGGCGGGTCTGGAGCACTCCGTGGACCGGACGGTTGCCGTGGTGGCGCCGTTCGAGCTGCGTCTGGAGCGCACGTGCCGGCGCGACGGCTGTGACCGGGAGTCGGTTCTGCGGCGCATGGCCGCCCAGCTGGACGACGATACGCTGCGCGACCGGGCCGACTACTGCGTGGTGAACATCCGCGAGGAGGATCTCGAACCGACGGTGGCCGAACTTGACCGACGTTTCACGCTTGAAGCCCACCATCGCCGCCATGATGCCTGATCTGACCGTGCCGCAGGTGATGGCGATTCTGAACGTCACGCCCGATTCGTTCTATGCGGGGAGCCGTATGCCGGAGCGGGATGCCGTCGAACGCCGCGTGCGCGAGGCGCTCGACGAGGGGGCTTCGCTGATCGACGTCGGGGGGTACTCCTCGCGTCCGGGGGCCGACGAGGTTCCGACGGAGGAGGAGTGGCGGCGCGTGGCGCTCGGCGTGGAGACGGTGCGGCGCCTGGCTCCGGGGATGACGGTCTCGGTCGACACGTTCCGCAGCGAGGTGGTCGCGCGCACGGTCGAAGCCTTCGGCGAGGTGGTCGTCAACGACATCTCGGCGGGCGAACTGGATGCGAAGATGCTGGAGACGGTGGCCCGATACGACCTTCCCTACGTGGCGATGCACATGAAAGGGACGCCGCAGACGATGCAGGCGCAGACCGACTACCGGCGCGACATCACCACCGAGGTGGTCGACTATTTCCGCCGCCGGACCGACGAGATGATGGCGGCGGGCATCCGCCGCGAGCGGATCATCCTCGATCCGGGCTTCGGTTTTGCCAAGACCGCGGCGCAGAATTTCGAACTGCTGCGCGGTCTGCACCGCCTGTGCGGAGAGGGATTTCCGGTGTTGGCGGGGCTTTCGCGCAAGTCGATGATCTACCGCACGCTGGGCTGTACGCCGGAGGAGTCGCTGGCCGGGACCGTGGCGCTCGACTGGGAGTGCCTGCGTCAGGGGGCGCGGATCCTTCGGGTCCACGACGTGCGCGAGGCGGTCGATACGGTCAAACTGTTCAATGCATTCCGATCATGATACGCATAACGGATATACACAAGAGTTTCGGCACGCTGGAGGTGCTGCGGGGCGTGTCGCTGGAGGTTGCGCCGCGCGAGGTGGTCTCGATTGTCGGGGCGAGCGGCGCCGGGAAGACGACGCTGCTGCAGATCATCGGGACGTTGTCGCGTCCCGATTCGGGCCGTGTCGAGATCGACGGGACGGACGTCTTTACGCTGGATGACAAGGCGTTGTCGCGCTTCCGCAACGAGCGGATCGGCTTTGTCTTTCAGTTTCACCACCTGCTGGCCGAATTTACGGCCTTTGAGAATGTCTGCATTCCGGGGCTGATCGGCCGCCGGCCGCGGGCCGAGGTGGAGCGCCGAGCCGCGGAACTGCTCGAGCTGATGGGCCTTTCGGCGCGCCGCGACCATAAACCGGCCCAGCTGTCGGGCGGTGAACAGCAGCGCGTGGCCATTGCGCGGGCGCTGATCAACTCGCCGGCGGTGCTGCTGGCCGACGAACCCTCGGGCAACCTCGATTCGCACAACCGCGAAGAGATCCACCGCCTCTTTTTCGAACTGCGCGACCGCCTGGGGCAGACGACCATTCTGGTGACCCACGACGAGCATCTGGCCTCGATGGCCGACCGGAAGATTACGATGTCCGACGGACGGATCGTCGAACCCTGATCCTTTTTTCGTGAACGGGGGCTCTTCTGCCGGACCGTGGCCCCGATGTTTGCGATTCGGCGTGTACCCCGCATTCCGTTTGTCCATGCCGGCGGCAGCAGCCGCTGCGACGTTTGATTCTATTCCCGAATTGACCATGATGGAACCCTCGCTGCTCAGGGAGCTGCTCGAATCGCTCTATGATCGCTATAACCGCCCGGAGTTCATCCCGGACGATCCGATTTCGGTGCCGCACCGCTTCACGGAGCGCGCCGACCGGGAGATTGCCGGTTTTCTGTCGGCCACGATTGCCTGGGGCAACCGCCGTTCGATCGTCCGCAACGGCCACCGGATGATGCTTCTGATGGACAACGCCCCGGCGGACTTCGTGCGCCATGCCTCGGAGCGTGAACTCAAGCAGCTGGAAACTTTTGTCCACCGCACCTTCAACGGCGGTGATCTCAGGGATTTTGTGCTGGCGCTGCGGGGCTTCGAGGAGCGCTACGGCGGACTGGGCGCCTTTTTCGAAGAGTGTTACGCGGTGCACGGCGATCTGCGGCCCGTGCTGGCGGAGTTCCGCCGGGAGTTCTTCGCTGCGCCCCACGCCCCGCGCTGCGAGAAACACCTCTCGTCGATCGAGCGGGGAGCGGCCTGCAAACGGCTGTGCATGTACCTGCGGTGGATGGTCCGCCGCGACGACCGCGGGGTCGATTTCGGCCTTTGGCGGCGTATTCCGATGTCGGCGCTCTACCTGCCGCTGGACCTCCACGTCGGCGTGACGGGACGGGCTCTGGGGCTGCTCACGCGGCGTCAGAACGACTGGCGGGCTGTCGAGGAGATCACCTCGCGGCTTCGTGAGTTCGACGCGGCGGACCCCGTGCGATACGATTTTTCGCTCTTCGGAGCCGGTATGGACCGAATTCTCAACGACCATGAGTGAATCCGTCGAACATCTCGAAGGAGCCTTTCGCTTCAAACGCTTCACGATCCGCCAGCAGCGCACTGCGATGAAGGTCGGTACGGACGGCGTGCTGCTCGGCGCGTGGGTCGGTGTGCGGCCCACGGACCGGCAAATCCTCGACATCGGTACCGGTACGGGGCTGATTGCCGTGATGCTGGCGCAGCGTTGCCCGCAGGCCGAGATCACGGGAGTCGATATCGACGACCTGTCGGATGCGCGCGAGAACGGTGACGCCTCGCCCTGGGGCGACCGTCTGTACTTCGTCGGGCAGGCGATCCAGGAGTTCCGCCCCGCGGAGCGCTACGACCTGATCGTCTCGAATCCGCCCTTCTACGTCGATTCGCTGACCTGCCCCGACCCGGGTCGCACGACGGCCCGCCATACGGTCAGCCTCTCCTACGAAGAGCTTCTCGATGCGGTTGTCCGGCTTCTTTCGCCTGGCGGACGCTTTGCCGTGGTGCTGCCGACACCCGAGGCCGAACGGTTCCGGCGGCTGGCGGTGCAGCACCTGCGGTTGCGACGCCTCACGTGGGTTCGCACCACGTCCCGCCGGGCTCCCCGCCGGGTGCTGATGGAGTTCTCCCCGGCCGGGGATCCGGCGGTGGCCTGCGGCACGGATACGGATCTTCGGATCGACGAACTGACCATCGGAACGGGCGCCCACGAAGACTATACGCCCGAATACCGGGCGCTGACGCGTGATTTTTACCTGAAATTTTGACGACACGCGAAAAAACGCTACTTTTGTTCTTCGACAGCATCAAACTATTCAGACCATGAAATACAGACTTTTGGCGCTGATCCTGCTGCTTGCGGGAGGCGCTTCGGCTCAGAATCCATACATTGCCCTGCAGGGTGCCAACGAGACGGCTGACGGCGTGGTTGTGTCGCAGCCGCGGACGATCCTTGCCGTGGACCTGACCGTCGAGTGCGACCGGACGCTGGCGGGGCCCTACGCGCGCTATGCGCAGAAGTTCCTGGGCGTGCGGCCGGCGCTGGCCGACAAGACGACGTGGAGCATCACCGGCGCCCGGATCGCCCTTCTCGACGGCGCCACCTGCCTGAACGCAACGGCCCCGGCGGCCCCCGCGACCCGTGTGCAGAGCTATGCCGCGACGGACGAGGAGTTTGCGCGGCTGCAGCCCGACAAACTTGAGATGACGACCTCTTCGTTGGAGGATGCGGCGCGCGCGGCCGCCGAGCGGATCTATTCACTGCGTCGCCACCGCCTCGACCTCATCACGGGCGAAGCGGGTGAGAATGTCTTCGGCCAGGGGCTGGATGCGGCGCTGAAGGAGATCGACCGCCAGGAGCAGAGCTATCTGGAGCTCTTCCTGGGCAAACACGTCACCACCACCTCGACGCGCCGCTATGTGGTCTATCCGCAGACGGACAAGAAGCAGTATATCGTCTGCCGTTTCAGTCCGGCCAGCGGTTTGCTTCCGGAGAACGATCTTTCGGGCGACATCGTCCTGCTGCAGATCGAGCCGTCGGGCGCCGAGGCCGGAGCGGGACTCGAGGCCGGACCCAAGGAGACGAATGTTGTCCGCTGCCGTGTGGCCGATCCCTCGACCTGCACGGTGCTCTCGGGCGGTCAGGAGTATGCCCGCACGGTGCTTCCGGTCTTTGAATTCGGCCGAACGATCAACGTAGCCCTGCCTCGCCGCAAATGATGGATTTCACCACGCGAATGACCGCGTTGCTTGGCGCCTTTCGCCGGGAGCGGAACGGCGCCGTGGCCGACTCGATGCGCTATTACGGCCGCACGTACGGCTTGAACTACGGTGTGAGCCTTCCGACCCTGCGCCGTCTGGCCCGGGCCGAGTCCACGGATCACGACTTTGCCCGCTATCTCTATCAGCAGGATGTCCGCGAGTTGCGCCTGGCAGCCTTCCATATCGCCGATCCCGGGCGCCTCACACCGGACGAATTTCCGTTCTGGGGCGACGGGCTGCTCAACTCCGAAATGGCCGAAGAGGGGGCCTTTGCCCTGCTGGGACGGACGCCTTCGCTTCCGGCACTTTTCGACGCATGGACGACCCCCGAGGCCGGCTGGCTCCAGCAGTATGCGGTGCTGATGGCCGTTGCTCGGGCCGAAGCTCCGCAGACGGCATGGATTCCGCGCGTGGTCGATATCGTTCGCCGGGCGGCAGCGTCGGAGTTTCAGGAGAGCCATTTGCTGGCACAGGGAGCCGTTGCGGCGCTGGTCAACCTCGGTTCCCGGAGCGAGGAGAACCGCCTTGCCGTGCAGCAGGCCGTCGATTCGCTGGGGACGCACTCCGCCGAGGAGCTGGTCCGCGAGGAGCTTTCGTGGCGGCTGGACCCGGATCTCTGATCTCTCCGGTCGACCTGCGGGCTCACCCTCCGGCTTACCCCGTTACAGCCTTTCTGACTGTCCTTCTGATTGACTCCGGCCGACCTGCGCCACCCCTCCGGGTTACTCCGTTACAGCCTTTCCGGCCGTTTTTCTGTTTGCCCCCGGCCGACTGCGGACCACCCCCC
>NZ_NFLR01000013.1:0-74806 GCF_002161005.1 Alistipes sp. An116 | reverse complement strand
CAAACTCCTCTATCCGTCAGGCAGTTACTTATGAAAATTTTTTTAATATCTTTGCCCGAAGTAAACCTCACAGAAAATGAAACGGACACTTATATATATAGCGACCCTGTGGGCGGCTTTTGCCTGCACTCGGACACACCCGCATAATTTGTGACTTAGAAAAAAGAGAATCCCCGACCGTTCCGTCCCGAAGCCCCGACAGGCCTCCGGACGGATTGCCGCATAAAACGGAGGAGGGGTTGAGAACGACGTCGGAGATGATCCCCGGATTCATTATCGACCGCAAACACCGTTTTCCACACGTAAACGGTCAAGAGCTATTTTTTCACTTAAACCAACACCGTATGCTGAATTTCTACCATCTGTTGTCAAAGAGCGTCCTGCTGCTGGCCCCTGCGGTTTCACCGCCTTTTGCCGTCAGCGAAGCCCCGGGGCAAAGTTCCCGACCCGAGAACAAGCGTGCGGAGGACACGACCATTCAGAGTATGGTCCGCGACCAGGAGGGAACACCGCTGGTCGGGGCAACGACCGTCGACGAAGACGGGAGCAGCGCCGTGGCCGGCTCCTACGCGGCGATCCTGCGTCACCTGGAGACCGCCCTTCAGGCACCCGCCGCTCCGGAACCGGAAGATGACCCAGGAGCGCATTGACCGTACGAAGGTCGGAAACGGCCGATTCCGCCTCAAGGACCGGGTCGAGAGTCCCGAACGCTACCTGCTGGAGGTGAATGCCAATCCGGCCGGCACCCCGGCCCAGGACCTCGATGTGGAGCAGATCTTCCTCACGGCCTTCTACCTCGGAAACTCGAAAATCACGGTGAGCGACGACACCGAGACCCTGCAGACGCCCTACTGGCAGCAGGGCCGGGAGATGCAGCCGACCCTCGTGGAGGGCTCCGTGCAGGAGGATCTTCACAGGCAGCTGGAGGGGGGGGGACTGGACGCCGCGTTGTCCCGGAGACAAAAGGGCCGGCAGCAAAAGCTGCCGGCCCTTTCCGTACTTCCGGAGAGGCACTCCGGGATTTCACCCGCCGGGCATCAACGCACGATGATCTGGAGCGTCGATGTCGGGTAGTTGCTGTCCTTAATGGCGATCGAACCGCCGTCGATGGCATCCTTCTGCTCCTGCGTCACATAGAGGGTCTTCAGGTAGTAGCTGTGGAGCATGATGGTGGTGATGTTCGGGCAGCCCGTCACATCGAGCCACTGCACCTTGAAGTAGGAGGAGGCGAAGGGCGTATCCAGTTCGATGGTCTGCACATTGGTTCCCGACACGGTCAGCGACTGGCTGAAGACCTTGTACGTCGGATCATAGAACGTGGAGTCGAAGTAAACATACCCGTCGGTGATCGGAGCATCGCCCAGAATAAGTTTCTCAAGCGGGTTGTTTGTCAAATACGACTTCTTTTTACCGTACGAGGTATAGAAAAGTTTCATGAAATTCGGATTACCGCTCAGGTCAAGCTCCGTGATATTGTTGAAACCGATTCCATCGGCGCTCAGATCGGCCAGATTCTTAAAGGCCTCAATACCCTGCAAAGATCCGATACCCTTCCTGTAGAGTGAGGGCAGCGTCGTTGCATTCTGCCCCTTCTCGGTAATCTGGCACTCGTCGCCCGAGATGAGCGTCACGTAGCCGTTGTCGATCAGGATCTGACGGAACGCCGCATCGGGGAAGTGCACACCCTGGGGCTTTTTGCCCTGGTTGACAAAGACCTCGACCAGCAGCGACTCGTCCTCGGGCGAAGTGATGCGGATGGTTCCGTTGCGGAAGGCATCCGCGGTCGGCTCGACGCGGAAGTTGAGCGTCTGCTCGACCAGATCGCCCGTATGGTCGGGATCGGACAGCAAGACGATCCACTCGTCGGACTCGACCGCCAGTTCGACGTTGCTGCGAAGCTGAAAGCCGATCTCCTGTCCCTTGACAGGCACCGCGAAGGTACTCTCGCCGATGAGTTCGAGCACCAGATTCTTGTGCTGGGTGATGACGGCCGTCCGCTCGTCACCTTCGGCGTTGGAGAGGATCAGACGCGCCTCACGCGCACGTCCCGTGGTGTTGGGATCGACCGTAAAGTAAAGGAACGAAGGCTGCAGTTCGCTGCGCGAGGCCGCCGTCACGGCCGGATGCATCCAGTCGACCTCCTCCTCGAAGCGGCAGGAGGTCTGGCTCGACGACCACATCTTCACCCGCACATCCCCGCCTTCGGGTCCAAGTTCGAGGGTCCCCTCCCCCTCCAGATCGAGGACCGAACCGCCCAGCTGCGTGACGGTGAGGCGCTCTTCGCGGCTGCCGCACATGAAGGTGAAGGTTACGCTCCGCGACTCGAGCGACTCGTTGGGCTGCACCGTAAAGTTCACCTCGTCGCCATCCACGCCCTCCACGGCCGAGGGTTCGCACCACAACTGCCTTCCGGCGAGGCGCCATTCTCCGCTGCTTGCGACCGTCACGCGGCCGGCAGACTCGCCGCTCACCTCTCCGTCGGCCTCGAAGAGCAGCGTTCCGGTCGAGAGCGAAAGGGAGGCCACGGCCGCCGGTTCGTCGGTTCCGTTATCGTCGCCGCATCCGGTCCAGGCCACTGCGGCCAACAACATCCAAAATATCCTTTTCATCTTGCATTCCGTTTATAATTTAGACATTCCGGGCATCGGTTACCAATCCTTGGCGTGCGACTTGCCCGACCACACGACCTCATCGTCGTAAATATACTTGGCCACATCGCCCAGCGGCGTCTTCTGGCCGTTTCCGGCCTTGAGGTTGTAGACCATCTGCAGGCCATATCCCTCCCGGCGGTTGTACTGGATATTCTCAGGGTTCGACTCTCCCTCATAGGTCATGTCGAGCGATCCGACACCCCACTGGCTGCGGGTCATGCCGAGGTGGAGCACGTCGTAGAGGGCGCCGTAGTCGGTATAGGCATAGTCGATGAAATCACCGGGCCGGACACCGTCGATCATCATGTTGAAACCCTTGCCGTCGCGGCCCATCGCCTGGCCGATCTGATAGACCGTCACCAGTTTGTCGGGCATCAGACGCTTGACCTCGTAGAGCAGCCGCGCATAGGGAGCCGCTCCGTATTCGACGCATCCCGGGCGGATCGGGAACTGGCTGTAGCTCGAATACTCGTCGTCGAAGTCTACGCCGTCGAGGCCGTAGCTCTCGACGATCGCCCGCAGCTCCTCGGCGAAGAGGCGCGCGGCCTCGTCCGAAAGGTTGGCCACCCCCGTACCGTCGCCGTTTCCGAGGATCGTCAGGCTCACCCGCATGCCGGCATCCTGCAGCGGCTTGATGTACTTGTCGCGGTTGGCAAGGATGTGCTGCACGTTGGGGTTGAGCACCACGCCGACACGTCCCTCCTCCTCGATCCAGTTGATGTTGGCGGCGAAGAGGTTGACAATGTCGAAGAGCGGTTTGTCATTGCGTTTGCAGCTCCATTCGAGGGCGTTCAGCGGGTTGTTCCCGTTGACCTCCACATAGCAGACCGTGATCATGCCCGTATCCTTCTGCGTCGAGGGCCGTTCGCCGAGGACCTTCACCCAGAAGATACAGGAGTCTTCGGATTCGGAGATCCCGACGCCATCGGTCCCGGAGGTCAGCCTCAGGGGCAGGCCGTAGGTCGTGCCGACAGCCAGGTCGTCCGACGGGTCGACCCGCACCTGCAGCGGATCGGAGAGGGTGGTCTGCGGGCCCACGAGCAGCGCTCCGTCGGCTTCGAGGCGGACGGCCGAGGCCGGCACGGCCTCGAAATCGGTGGCATTCGCCTCGTTGTATTCCTCCAGGAGCGTTTCGTCATAGACGAGTTTCAGGTCGACGGCCTGCCCGGCGGCGGCGCTCAATACCACGCGGACCTCGCCCGTAACGGGTTCGGTCCGCAGTTCGAGCGTGGCCCCGGCAGCCCCGGCAGGGTTATAGAGTGCGCAGATGTTCTTCCCGACGATCTCCATACGCCCCCCGTCGACCGAGCTGGGGATGATCTCGTCGCTCGTACATGCGGCCAGGGCCAACCCTGCGCCGCAGCCGAGCCACAGATTCCAGATGATATTTTTCTTGCAGTTCATAGCGAAACAATCCATTTTAGATCCATCAATCAGTTTTCATCGGCACCGCCTTCGGGAGTGCCTGCAGCCTCGGGCAGCGACACGGAAGTCCACTTCAGCGCAGCATGGGCCTTTCCGCTGTTGCCGTTTCCGGTGTGGTCGCGGATGGTCTCCCCGGTAGCCTCGTCAAATTTCCAGTAGGCGACCAGCCCCTCGCTCCCGGGATCCACCTCGTAGACGTTGGCGGCAATCTCCTCCTGCGAGCGGACGACATTCCAGACGCGGCACTCGGTGATGTCGCCGTCGAGTTCGCGGCCCAAGGTGTAGGAGTAACCGATGTTGAATCCGTAGACCTCCCTGCTGGGGTTGACGTAGGGGGTCCCCAGATTGACCGCCTTGAACGTATTGCCGCTCTTGTCGATGGCCACCTGCCCGTCGATGTAGAGGATCATGCGTCCGGAGGCGACGTCGCACGTCAGGGCGATATGGGTCCACTTCTCGGCGGGGATCAGACAGGTCGCCGCCTCGCTGAAGTTGCTCGTTCCGTAGGGGGTCGGCAGGACGACCTGCAGCTGGTTGGGAGCCAGCCCGTTGTCGCTGATACGGATCAGGCAGTGTCCCTCGATGCCCATGACGGTCTTGATGCCGGCGTCGAGCACCGTGCTGCGGCAGCGGATGAGCGCCTCGAGGGTGAAGGCCTCCAGGTTGTCGAGGACCTTGCAGGAGGCGGACTCGCCGTCGAGCACCTCGTCGAAGGCGATGTAGTTGCCCTCGGAGAGCGTGGCCACGACGTTGATGATGGCGGCGCCCTGCAGCACGTAGTAGACCGTGCGGGCGCTTGCGAGCCGGGCCAGTCCGTCCGACGAACTCATCGAGACGGGCAGCACGTGAAGCGCTTCGGTGTCGAGGCGGTCGAGGTCGTGGAAACGGACCGTGACCTGCTCCGAGCGGTTCGTTCCGGCAGCGATGAGGGCTTCGGCCCCCTCGATCTCGTAGAAGTCGGCAGGGAGCATCACGGCCGACGCCCCGTACCGGCGGTTGTAGTCCGCCACGCGGCTCTCGTCGGCGGCAAAGAGGAGCGTCACGTCGCGGTCGACGGGTTTGGGCGTCGTGGCGTAGAACGAGCGTTCGTCGGAGAGCGTGGTCTGCTTGACGAAGATCGTCGAGACCTCGGAGCTCTGCTCGATGGAGACGCGGTTTTCGAAATCGCCGAACGGTGCGGGTTTGTCATCGCAGGCCGCCAGGGCGAGCAGCAGCGCCAGCGGCGCAAGTATTTTTATGGATTTCATGGAATTCAGTTTTTGGGCGAAGGATTAAGCATGTCGATGGCCTCCTTGGTGTATCGGTAGATCATCGAGGAGTTGAAATAGTCGTACTGCACGTTCATGATGCCGATACCGTTCTTGTCGACCTCGCCCGGGAGAAGCATCCACTCGGCGAGGGCCCCGACGGCGCGGACCGAGGCTCCGGAAGCGTCGGTGACATATCCGAAATCGGTCGAAGCGGGCTTGACGGCCGAGACGAGCCATACGAAGCGGTCGGTGGGCACACCGGTGTCGCACATCCGCCGGGCCAGCGTACCGAAGTCGTAGACCGTCGCGGCGGTCAGGCAGCGGACCACCAGCCAGTCGCAGTCCTCCAGCACCGACTTGTCGGTCAGGTTCTGGGGATTTCCCTCGAAGAGGAGCAGTTTGTCGGGATGGTGCTCCGTCCAACGCTTGAGCGCCTCCACGACCACGGCCTCACGGCCGGCCTGGAGCTGCCGCTCCTCTTCGGTCATGAAGACCGTACTCCTGGGTTCGTAGCAGACCGTCAGTCCGTCGAGTGCATCGGCCTCGATGTCGGCCATCCGGGCGGCGAGCTGCTCCCCGAGCCAGGGTGCGAAGCCGTCGGCCGGGGTCTGCTCCCCGCCGTCGCCCTCCTCCTGCTGTGCGGCATTCTCCCGGGCTGCCTCCCAGACGGCATAAAGGGCGCTGCAGTCCACGGCCCCGATCACGCGGGTGCCCTTTTCACGGAGCGCGGCGACCTGCTCCGCTTCCGAGGCGGTGAGCCGGCCGGCATCCATCAGCGCCACGACATCGACGCTGTCGGGGACATCGGAGAAGAATCCGCCGCGGCTGGCGGGTTGTTTGAGCGAATTGTCGAACCAGACGATCGTCCGGCAGTGCTCTCCGGCCTTGTAGGCACGCAACGAGGCCAGATAGCGGGCGTAGAGTTCGGGATCGTTCTCGCCGAAGGCGGGATCCTTGACTCCGATTTTCTCGTTTTCGGTCCAGTCGTCGCACGAGACGGCAAACAGAGCTCCGACCAGGAAAACGACGCTGCAAAGGTTATAGATCGTTCTTTTCATGATTTCCAGGATGCGTGTTAGAGTTTGTCTTTACAATCCCACCAGAGGCGCGTGGCCATGTTGTCGGGGCCGCCGAGCATCTCGTTGACGGCGGCGTTGACATGCTCGGAGTTCTCGCGGTACTCCTCGTCGGGATAGGGCATGCGGCGAGCGAATCCGCCCTCGGCGATGATGCCGCCGCTCCGGTTGTTCGTGGCGGGCATCAGGCGCGGATACCCCGTCCGGCGGAATTCGCACCAGGCCTCGAATCCGAGGGGATAGATCGCCAGCCACTTCTGGGTGATGATCTGCTCGAGATTGATCTCGAAGTTGCCGCGCTCGTCCCACTTGACGGGGATGGTGGCCGTTCCGGAGGTGTTGCTCTCCTTGCCCAGCGGATCGACGTACGACTCGGGGATGCGGAGGCTCTGGGTATACTCCTGGGCCCCCGAGACGCCCCACTGCTCGAACGAGAGGGCGATGCCCTTCTCATACCAGGACTTGGCATCCTCCCGGGCGCCGTACCAGCCGCGCAGGGCCGCTTCGGCCTTGAGGAAGGCCACCTCGGCGGCATTCATCCACATCAGCGGCGAGGTGTAGTCGACGACCATATTGGAGTACTGGCGCGACTCGCTGGGGATGCTGATGCCCGAGCGCAGGCCAATGTAACCGTTGGTGATCGACGAGGAGGTGAAGGTCGACGTCGTGAAGTACTTCTCGCGGCGGGGATCCTGGTATCCGTTCATGTAGGAGGTGATGTCGGCCGAGACGCGCGAGTCGCCGCCGTTGTAGTCGTACATGACCACGCGGAAGGGGTTCCGCTGGGCCGGGATGGCGGCGTTGTCACTGTTTCGGTCGATGACGCCTCCGGCATCGGAGAGGGCCTCGCGGACCTTGGCCTCGGCCAGTTCGGGCGCCACGTAGCTCAGCCGCATGGCGATGCGGAGCTTGAGCGAGTTGCCGAAACGGATCCACCGGGCGATGTTTCCGCCGTAGACCTTGTCGGCCGTCTCCTTGAGCGAGGCCGAGGCGTGGGCCGTCAGGACGGAGAGGGCCTGGTCGATCTCCTCGAAGAGGTGGTTGTAGACCTGCTCCTGCGAGTCGTAGGGGGCCGTAAGGCCGCCGTCGGCGCCGATCTGCGAATAGGGGATCGGGCCGTAGGTATCCGTCACGCGGTGCATGGCCGCGGCGCGGACCAGAGCGGCGACCGAAAGGGCCACTTCGTCGTCCGAATTGGTCTTGAGCTTGGTGTAGGCGTTGTAGACCTCGACGACCACGCGGTTCATCATCACGCGCGTCCAGTCGTTCGTGGGGTTGAAGATCGAGATACGGGTCGTGTGGCCGGGGTTCGAGTCGGCGGTGAAGCCGCCGAGGGCCCCGCCCAGCAGGATGTCGGTGAACTGGTGGGTATTGACATCGAGCGGAATGACCCATCCCTGCATGCCCGAGAGCGTGGAGGTGACGATGTAGTTGTCATTTCCCATGTCCTCCTTCGAAGCGGCATAGGGATCCTTGTTGATATCTTCGAAGCCGCCCGTGCAGGCTGCCAGGCAGCAGGCCGGCACCAGCACCAGCCGACGGGCGATATTCCGGAATTGTATCATGGTCATAAGCGTTTTTTAGAATTTGAGACGGAGGTTGAACCCGATGTTTCGCGTCGAAGGCATCATGAAGTAGTCGATACCCTGGTAGTAGTTGCCCGTGGTGGCCACCGATTCGGGATCGAACGGGGCCTTGCAGTAGATCATCCAGAGGTTGCGGCCCACGAGCGAGAGGGTGATGTCGCAGACGTTGCCGAGCTTCTCGCGGGGAATGGTGTAGCCGATCGAGGCCTCCTGCAGGCGGAAGTTCGTGGCCGAGTAGGTGTAGTACTGGGGCAGGCTCTTTCCGCCGACCACCTCATACCAGTTGTAGGCCGGGATAAGCGAGTTGCCGTTGATCCACACGCCGCCGGCATCACGCGCCGCAGCCGAATCCTCCGAGACGCCGAAGTAGTCGAGATAGGCCTGCGTGGCCGAGTAGACAATGCCGCCCAGCCGGGCCGTGAGCATGAACCCGAAGTTGAAGTTACCCCACTTGAAGTCGTTGCGCCAGGCCATGTTGGCCTTCGGGAAGACCGAACCGAGCTTGATGTCGTCGATGTTCTCCGAGACGGTGTAGATCTTGTTGTTCTCGTCGACATAGATGTTTCCGTTGGCATCGCGCTGGAGGTCGATGATCGAGTAGAGGTCGCCGAGCGACCCGCCCTTCTTGAGGATGAAGTGGGCCTGGTTCAGGCCGCCGACATCGAGGCGGTCCTTGGTGATGATCTGCCCGGTCTCGGGGTGGCGGTAGTTGTCGACCAGTTCGAGGATGCGGTTCTCGTTGGAGGACATGGTGAAGTTCGACGACCACGAGAACCTGCCCCACTCGTTGCTGTAGCCCAGGGCGAGCTCGACACCGCGGTTGCGCACCGAACCGGTCTGCACGTAGAGGGTCGAGTAACCCGACGAGACGGAGATCTGCGGGTCGAAGGTCTGGTTGTAGGTCTTCGTGTTGTAGTAGGAGACGTCGAGGTTGAAGTGCCTGAGGAAGCGCATCGTCAGACCCACCTCCCACGAATCCGTACGCTCGGGCTTGAGGTCATAGAACGGGTAGTTGGTGTTGGTTTTCCACACCTTGTTGTCGGCATCCCACACATAGACGGGATTGGCCAGGAAACGGGCGAAGGGAAGGCCCACCGAGGCCCACGAACCGCGGACCTTCACGTAGGAGAGCTCCTCGGGCATGTTGGGGATCAGCTGCGAGACGACCACCGAGGCGCCGACCGACGGATAGAAGAACGACGACTTGACCGACTGCGGACCGGCCAGCTGCGAGGGCCAGTCGTTGCGGCCCGTGAGGGTGAGGTAGTAGGTGCCCTTGTAGCCGATTTCGGCCGAGGCGAAGAGCGACTGATACTGCTCGCGCCATCCGGACTGTTCGCGGGAGACGCGGGTGTCATCGAGCTGGAAGACGTTGAAGACGTTGGCCAGGCCCGATTCCATGATGGGGCCGCGGTTGAGGAACGAGTCCTGCTCGATGTTGGAGATGACGGCACCGACGTTGGCCTGGAGCGTCCAGTCGTCGCCGAACGACTTGTTGACGTTCACCAGCACGTCGCCGTAGGTCTGCTGGTCCTCGGTCTTGGTGATGCCGTAGAGTCCGTTGCTCGAACCGTCGATGATCGTCGAGTTCGACGTGGCGTAGAACTTCTCGGTGTAGTTGTTCACGGCGTTGTCGATGCGGATACGGCCCGACACCGAGAGCCAGTCGAGGATCTGATACGAGAGGTTGGCGTTGAGCATGTAGCGGCGCCGGTTGTTCTGACGCAGGTTGCGGTAGTTGATCCAGTAGGGGTTCTGCATCGTGAGGTTGCCGTCACCGATCCACTCGTCCCAGTCCTGGACATAGATGCGGCGGTCGGCATCGTAATGCTCGAACATCCGGGCGCGGTCCCAGTCGTTGCCGCGCGGGAAGAGGTAGGCCGAGACCAGCGGGTTGGCATAGGTACCCTGATTGGTCATGTTGAGATCCTTCTGGAGGATGTACGAAGCCCCGATGTCGAGGGTCATGCGGTCCTTGAGGAACGACGTGGTGTTGCGGGCCGTGAAGTTGTAACGCTCATAGCCGTTGTTGGGTACGATGCCGCGCGAGTTGACGGCCGAAGCCGAGAGATAGGTCTGGTTGCGGTCGGTACCGGTGGAGAGCGAGACGGTCTCGGTACCGATCACGCCGGTCTGGAGATAGTCCTGGCGGGGGCTGTAGCCGAGCCGGTCCTGCGGATCGAGCAGGCTGCCCCAACTCATGTATTTCTGGCCTTCGGAGGCATAGACGTTGCCCGTGCCGTAGCGGTTCTGGAACTCGGGCATCCAGAATGCCGACACCACTTCGGTATTGCTCGTGACGGTCACCGAGGTATGCCCGGCCTTACCCTTCTTGGTGGTGATGACGATGGCGCCGTTCGAGGCGTGGCTGCCGTAAAGGGCCGCCGCAGCGGCACCCGTCAGCACCGAGATCGACTCGATGTCCTCGGGGTTGATGTCGGCCACCGCCTCCGATGTCCCGGCCGAGTCAAACTCCGTACCGCCCTCCCCTGCCAGGTTGTACATCGGCACGCCGTCGATGACATAGAGGGCGTTCGACGACTGGTCGATTCCCTTCGTTCCGCGCATGACCACCTTCGAGGCGCCGCCCACACCCGACGACGAAGCATTGATATTCACGCCGGCGACCTTTCCGTTCAGCGAATTGATGAAGTTGACATCCTTGTTTGCGACGATATCCTCCGAGGCGACCTGCTGGACGTTGTACGACAGGGCCTTCTCCGAGCGCTTGATACCCAGGGCCGTCACCACGACGGCATCGACGGCCTGCGCCTGCTCATGCAGGGTGAAGTCGATGCGCGTCCGGTTCCCGACGGGGCTTTCGGCGGGCTCATAGCCCAGGTAGTTGACCGCCAGCACGGCCGTAGCCGCGGGGGGGGGAACTTGCAGGGTATAGGCACCATCAGCATCGGTACTGCTGCCGATGGTGGTCCCCTTGACCAGCACGGCGGCTCCGATAACCGGAAGCCCCTGCGCATCGGTCACACGGCCCGAGACCGTCACCGGTCCCTCAGGGGTCTTCCTGGCGGGGGTCAGCATGATGTGACTGCCGGAGAGTTGCCAGGCCAAGCCGGCCTGGGCCGTGAGCTGGTCGAGCACTTCGGAGAGGGGTTTCTCCTGGACGCGGAGGTCGATCCGGCGAGCCGGGTCGATATCCTGGTCCTTGTAGAAAAACATGAGCGAAGTCTGTTTTTCGATCTGAACGACGGCGTCATAGAGTGTCCCGTTGTCTACGGTGACACTTACGGGACGGGACAAGGGTCCGTCCTGGGCCAGAGCCGCCGAATTGCCTGCCAGGCAGGAAAAAATCAAGACCAGGCAGACAAGATTCCAAATTTTTTTCATAAATTTAAAACCTCTTTAAAGATTACGGAGATGCCACACACCACCGTCGTAGCAGCGACAGTGTGCATGAGCGTGATTTTTATGGGGATCGGGGCCGGTCGGAAATTCAGCAGTTCGACCGGCTCTTTTTTTCGAATCCGCGGGAGCGGGATATGAGCGATCTGTCAAAGGATCATAGGCAGGTGAGGTTTAAGGTTCGACATTGTAGGCAGGTTATCGGATTTGGAGGCGTTTTTATCAGCGTTTGGAGAGGTAGTAGGTATCCCCGTCACGACGGATCGTCAGCACGTTGTCATGGTTCAGGATGTCGAACACCTCGCCGAGGCGTTCGTTGAGCGAGAAACTTCCCGTGCAGCAGATCTGCCCGACGGATTCGTCGGCCAGCACGATCTTCACCCCGTAGTAGTTCTGCAGGCGGGATGTGATCTGCGCGAGGGTCTGATTGCGGAAACGGTAGACCCCGTCGCTCCAGGACCGCTGGCGGTCGTAACTGTCGAGTTCCGAGAGGACATAGGAACCGTCGCGCCGGTCGTAACGACACTGGCGGTTGGGTTCGAGATTCACGGTCTGCACGACGCGCCCCTGGTCGTCGAGCAGGTCGAGCCCCACGGCGCCGGTCAGCAGGCTGACCGTATTGACCTGTTCGTTGGCATAGGCCTGAACGTTAAACGTCGTGCCGAGCACGCGGACGTTCTGCCCCCGGGCGTGTACGACAAAGGGGTGCCGGGGATCGTGCTCAACCTCGAAATAGGCCTCGCCGTCGAGCCAGACCTCACGCAGATCGCGGGTAAACTTGGCCGGATAGCGGAGTTTCGAAGAGGCCTTCATGGTGACGCGGGTTCCGTCCGAGAGGACGAGGTCGGATTTGGTGCCGGCAGCCACCTGGATTTCGTTGTAGTGCGCCGTTCTGTCGAACAGGTCGCCCTGCCCGACGAACATTCCGACGGCAATCAGGGCTGCTGCCGCCGCGGCATACCCGCCGAGCCGCAGCCACCAGCCCCTTTTCGGGGTCTTGCCGGCCCCGGCACGCGGGGTTGCGGAGCATGCGAACTCCGGGCGGGCCATCAGGCGGCGACGCATGGCCTCGACATCCACCCCGGCATCAGCAGCCGACGGGCGGCCGGCATAGAGATGCTTCAGGCCGTAGAGCCATTCGGCGTTGTCGGCATCCTCGCGGATCCAGGCCTCGAGAAGGTCTGCCTGCTGCGGGGTGCAACAATCCTGCACGTAAGCGATGATGGCGGATTCGATGTCAGAAGAGAGGTTCATGCCGGTTTGGGTGTTGTGTTTATCTTTATAACACCCGAGCGTCCGGATTTTCGTATCGTTTTTCGGAAAAAATCAGAAAAAAGTGCAGAAAAGGGCTCCGATGGCTCCCACAAGCAGCAGCATTCGCCGGCGGAGGAACTGCAGCGCCTTGTAGAGTTGGGTATCGACGGTTCGGCGGGAGATGCGGAGCCGTTCGGCGATCTCGTCGCTCCTGAGGTTTTCGAACCAGGACAGGAGGAAGACCTCGCGACAGCGCTCCGGGAGGGAGTCGATCAATCCGTGGAGTCGGTCGGTGAGGTCATCGTGCTGTTCGTCGAGGATGCGGAGTTCGTATTCGACCTCTCCGAGTTGAATCTTCTCGAGGGAATTCCGGGCATACTTGTCGGCGACGAGGTTATGGCGGATCAGATTCCGGCAGGCATTCAGGACGCTGCGATAGAGGAGCGGCTGGAGCTGCGCCTCGGGGAGGCGGAAATGCCCCTGCTGCCAGCATCGCATGAAAACATCCTGCACGACATCCTCGGCATACTTCCCGTCAACGAATCGCCGGGCATAAACGACCAGACGGGCCGCATACCGATAATATATGCGGTCGAAGTCGGCGAACTCGGGATCGAGGGGCCGATTCTCGTCATCCGGATATTTCCGAGGTTGGTCCAGATTCATTGCCCACAAAAATACGTAAAATCCGGACATGCGGAAGCATTCGCCACATATTTTCGCCGGGATCTCCGCAGGGAGGGGGGGGGATCGGGGAGTAACAGAAAGAGGCCGGCCCTGCAATGGGCCGGCCTCTGCCGTCTCCGGTCAGTTCTGCGGGAACCTGTCGGGATCAATCGACATATTCGATCTTGGCCGTCGAGATCCCGAGCCGGGCGGCAATCTCCTTGTAGCTGCACCCTTCGTAACGGAACAGCCGGAAGATCTCCCGTTGTTGATCGGACATCTGTTCGAGGGTTTGCCGGATGACCGTTTCGATCTCCGGAGCGAAAAGTTCATCGACATCCAAACTGTTCAACGAACGGATTTCGAGATCAATCTGACGGATTTGGTCATCGTGCAGCTCCCGTACGATACTCAAGGTACGTTTGCGGCGGTTGAGCCAGTTCAGACACTGGTTCCTGACGATGGCGAAGATATAGGCCGGGAGATTGGGACACGCTCCGATTCTGCCCTCCCGGGAGCGTTCCAGATAGATGCAGAAACTCTCCATGACCAGATCTTCGGCGACACCGGGGTCACAGACATAGCTTCGGGCCATGGCTTCGAAACGCGGCTTGCAACGTTCGAACAGGTCGGTAATTTTTTCAGGTTCCGTCATCTGCTGCAAAGAGGGCAAACAAAGATACAATAAAAATCTGCAAACAAAGAATCGACATTCGACGGCAATCGGTATCATATCGAAACAAAAAAGCCTGAATTATCCGATTTTTTTCAGCGGAGGCGGACAAATTCAGCAAAACCATGCCATCTTTGCAGCGACATACGAATCATCAGACTTATGACCAAGAGAATTCTCTTTCTGCACGGCTTCTTCGCCTCGGGCGACTGCGCACCGGCCCGGGCTCTGCAACAATATTTCGACGGGAAAGCCACGATTCTGGCACCCGATCTGCCGGCCCATCCGAAACAGGCCATCGAACTCATCGACCGCATCTGCCGCACGGAGCAGCCCGATCTGCTGGTCGGCAACAGCAACGGATCGTTTCTGGGGCAGATCGTGGTATCGGGGAACGGGCTTCCGGCTCTGCTGGGGAACCCGCATCTGGAGATGACGAGCTTCCTCTCCGAACGAATCGGCAGCCACGAATACAAGACACCGCGGGCCGACGGCCGCCAGCAGCTGACCATCGACCAGGCCCTGATCGACGAATTTGCCGAGGTTCAGCTTCATCAGTGGGACCACTGCCGCCCGGAGTATCGTGATCGGGTATGGGGACTGTTCGGCGAGCACGACACGGTAGCACACTACGAACCGCTCTTCCGCCAGCACTACACGCAGATCTACCACTTCCCGGGAGGTCATACCCCCACCGACGAGGAGGTTCGCACCTACTACGCCCCGCTGGCCGAACGACTGCTCATCCTGTAAACACGGAAGCGAAAGAAGACCCTGCCACCGTCCGCGCGAGGACAAAGTCGTACCCTCACCGTCCGCGATCCGGGAGAGGTCCTTCAAAAAGGGGAGGAGCCTTCAGTTGAAGGCTCCTCCCCTTTTCATCCAACCGAGTCGATCAGATCTTCAGAGACTCGTCAATCCTCCGGAACATATAGCGACAAAACGCCTGAGAATCGGCATCCCGTGCCACGGTCATACCGCGGCGGTAAATCTCGCGCATTTCCAGCAGCAGATCATAGTAGATATGGTCCGAAAAATCCCTGGCATAATAGGTCATCCGGTATTTGTTATAGGCCTTCAGCATTTCGAGTATTGCGGAAGCCTCCCGCGGGAAGGCGGGAGCCATCTCCCCGAAGCCGGCATCGGCAAAAGCCTGAGAGGAGGTCTTTGCCGGTTTGGGTTCGGCCAATACGTTTGATTTCCCGATAACTACTCCGACGAATGACTGTTGAAGCAGTTGGTCGTATTCGGAGAGCGATTTTCCGGTCTTCACCTTACGGAACACCAGCTCCGTGAGGTCGGAGGTCATCTCCTCGGGTGTATAGGCTCCGGGCAGAGCGGTCTGATAGCGGGTCAACGTTTCGAGCCGTTTGAAGAGCGTCATCAGGCAATCGTCGCGGAGCGATTGGGAGAGGTTGACCGCTTCATGCTTCGTCAACGGCGTGTCTAGCCACGAAAGATCCTCGATGAAGCGCAGCGTCTCCCGGACATACCGCTGCTGGTCCTCTTTGGGAACGACCCTCAACTGGGTCTGACCGTCACCGGCCCCCACCTCGGTATAATAGGCTCCCCCGATATAGGCCGCCAGATAGGAGATCACCTCCCGGACACCGGTTGCAATGGCATCGACGGCCTCCCGACGATAACTTCCGTCGAAATCCTGATCGGCGAGCCACTCCTCGGCATGAAGGACCGTTTCGCGCAGATTCCGCAACCGATATTCACAACGCTTGACGGGATCGTCACCCAAATTGGTGTAGGCCAGACGCACATCGCCGAAATAGTAATCATACCAGAAATTGCCGTAATAGAAGGCCGGATCGGCGGCATGGCTGCGCAGCATCTCCGAGAGATACGGGCGCTCCTCTTCGGGCGTTTCGGCTCCGGAAATCTCCCCATAGAGCCAGGCAATGGCGAAATAGTCGTATTTGCCCAGGCAGTCATTAACCAGACGCACCCCCTTGTCTTCGGGCTGAGCCAGATAGTTGTAGCTGTTCAGGGCCGTGATCGACGAACAGAGCCCCCATTCGCGGGTGAAGGAGGCCGAGCGCAACGAATCGGTCGGATAGGCCGAAGCCCCGGCGTAGTTGGTAGCCAGGCCCAATATCTGCGCCACGCCACGGGCCGTGTAGACGGCCAGTGAAGAGACGAGTTCCCCGTCGTCGATCCGCATCTCCCGGGCCCGTGGATCTACGGCCGCAAGGTCCAGGAAACGGCGATTGCGGATCTCGTCCCGAAGCGATTCACTCAGGTGGATACGGCCTCCGGTGATCTCACCGCTGCGCGGATCCGTCACAACATTTACGGTCACCTTGGGATTGGTCGAAGCCACATACTTCACACAGAACGTGCCGGGGCTGTCGGCATCGAATCCCGAGGCGGGATAATCGGCCGTCTGCAGGACATCTCCCATGCCGATGCGCCGGAATGCCTCATTCCACAATTCAACCCCCCGGCGAATTCCCTCCCGCCAAAGGGGAGAGAAGAGTGTATCGACATAAAAGGTGACGGGACGGATTTCGCCCTCTTTCCGGAAATTGATCCGCGAAGCGAAATAGGCCGGACGCGAGCCCTGTCTGACGGAGAAACGCGTATAGGGAACAGGAACCACACCGATTCTCGGATCGGCGATGCGAGCCGGTGCCGTCCGCTCGGGGAGCATCGTGATCGTACGCCGGGCCAGCGCCGTGAACGGCACATCCTTGCGGATGGTGAAGATGAAATACTGCGTGGTCACGTAATAGGTCAGATCGCTGACGACCGACGAATAGCCCTCGCCACCGCCGATGTCGCGCAGCAATGACAGATTCGACTTGTAACTGGCCCGGGAGACATGCAATGGCGTCATGCCGTGGGCCTCGAAGGCCATGAGGTGCTCGTTATCACTCATGAACAGGTCGGTATTCTCGATCACGACCGCCGTCGAGTCGGCATTGTAGGCCTTGACGGGATAGGAGGCAACAATCGGCCGGAGGGAGTTGATCTTCAGGGCCTGTTCGATCGTCGAGCCGCTTTCGGCCAACACACGTTGCGGAACCTCATGCATGCAAACCGTCGAATCGCGCAACGAGAAGGCGACATGATAGGGCGGAATGGGCTGCTGCCCGGCCAGTCCATAATCCGCCATCGACGACTCCTCGATCGTGGTATGGATGACAAACTCGCGGTTCAGCAGCGCCAGTGGAATCTCCGTATAGATTTTCCCGTCGACAAGATGGAGTTTGAAAAGTCCGTCGACGCTTTTGTGCGTTTTGTCCTTGAAGAGTTTTTCGTAGGGCGACAACTTGGGGGCCGTTGCAACGGACTCACTCTTTTTTCGGTTCTTGCGTCCCTTGTCCGCAGCCTGGGAGGTTTCGGGCAAGGCCACGGTCAACAACAAGGCAACGATCAGCAGGATGCCGATCGAGGCGTGTTTCTTGCTCATCATGCGGTTCTTCATTTATCAAGCGCTTTGTCCAGGTTGTACAACAGATAACGGTAATGCATGCGCGTCTGCCCGGAGGCCGACGCCACCCTCCGGCGCAACAGATCACGGATCTGCAGGATATCGTCGTAATAGGTCATCGCAAGGCTTTTCTTGGTGAAATACTGAAATTTGGGAGCCCCGAATCCGGACAGTTCCTCCACCGGAGAACCGGCTTCGGGACGTGTGAAGCCGACATGCTCCGTGTCGGGGTCGTCACCGGACAACCAACCGTCGAGGCCGTTGCTGCCGGACGCCGTCAGGGCGAACGTTGAGGAGGAGCTGCCTCCGCCCGCATACTCCTTCAGACCGGCCTGCGCGGCGGCAACCTTGAGGAATTCGCGCTGAATGGCCATCTCATCCTCGGTCAGCGGGCGGTTGCGCCGCGTGGGCTCCCAGACAAAATCGGAGACATCGCGGTAACAATCCTCGGGTGTATAGGCCTTCGTTCCGGCGAGCTGGGCATTGATCGAAAGGGTCTGTTTGGCCGGAGCGTTGACCACAGCCCGAATAAGAGCCTCACGAACGGCACTCCGCGGCGAACCCAGGATCGAAACCTTCTTCAACAGCGCTTCGTTGTCGAGCCACTGCAACTGCTTGAGTTCTCCGAGAATGAACTGCAGCGCCCGGCGCTGTTTTTCCCGCGGAACGCACACGACGGCCTGAACGGGATCGCCCTCCATCCGTTCATTGAGATAGATGCCGCCGATATTGGCGTAGACGTGTCCGATATAGGTGACATACTGGTTGATGATATTCGAATACATGTCGCTGCGGCAAGTGTAGTCGTCATCACCCTCGGCATACCAGCGATCGAGATTCGCCAGAATGTAGCGCAGGTTTCGGATTCCGTACTCCGATGCAGCCACAGCGTCATTGCCCAGATCTTCGGTCTGGGATTTGGGGTCGACGATGCTTCCGAACTGCTGTTTACCGTAGCGATAGACTGAATCGGCCGAGGCTTCGGTAATCCAGCGGGAGGTGATTTCGTACTCCTCTTCGGGCGTACGAGCCTCCGGCAGAGGCATGTAGAGCCACTTGACGGCATAGGCGTCATAGATACCGAAACGCGGTGGAGTGAGTTTCACGCCCCGTTCCACGTCACCGGGCTGAGCCACGTAGTTGAAACGCGCATAATCCATGATGGAGGTGGTGGTTCCATATTTGCGGGTGAACGACGGCGAACGCAACGAATCGACCGGGATGACGGCCGAGGCGCTCATATTATGCATGAAGCCCAGACAGTGGCCGACCTCGTGTGCCAGGACATACCGCAGGCCGTCGAGAATCACCTCGTCGGGGATCTGGACCCGCCGTACCCGCTCGTCAGCCTGAGCCGTCTGGACAAACAGCATGCGGTTCAGCATCTTGATGACGTCATGAAAGACATACACCGAGGCGTTGATGATCTCTCCGCTGCGGGGATCGACCCATGAGGGACCCATGGCATTGGCGATGGGGACGGGGGCATAGCGCAGACAGGAGTATTTGATGTTGTCGGGATCGAATTCGGGATCATCCTCCGGATAGGGGCGCGCCTGCACGGCCTCCTTGAAACCGATCTTCTCAAAGAGTTCGTTCCATTGGGTCACCCCCTCGTAGATGGCCGGCTTCCAGGACTCCGGGAAATCGGGATCGACATAGAAGACGATCGGTTTGAGCGGAGTCACCCGTTCGCCGCGCTTCCAGGCCTCGGGATCCGAGGGTTCGAGCCGCCAACGGTTGGCCAGATAGACGGCCTTGACACGCTGTTCGCGATCGCTGTAGAGGTACTTTCCGGTGGGGAAGACCGACATGCGGCTGTCGGTGAGCCGGGGTCGGTAGGGGGTCTCGTCGAGCAACACCAGCGTACGGGTCATCAACGCCGTAAAAGGTTTGTTGTCGACGATTTTCTGTTTGGTTTCGGGATGGGTGACCGAATAGGTATAGCTCAACGTACTCTTGACCGTCAGGTTGTCGGCAAAGGACTTGATCTCGCCCAGCGAAGAGAGCTCCTTGCGGAACGATTCGCTGAGCGTCGAGGACCCCGAACCGCCGTAAACGCCCAGATAGGAGAATGGCGAGAGCTCCTTGACATGACCCACGAAGAGATCCGTCACATCAAAGACCACGGCCGTCGAATCGGCATTACAAGCCTCAATCTTGAAATTCCGGAAAATCGTCGGCGTGTTGTTTCGATCCAGAGCCCGAAGGATGTTGCCGGCCACCCCGAGGGTGTAGTTTTCGGAATTGATCACACGGATCTGGACGTTCCGGTCCGTACGGGTGAAGCAGATGTGAAGCGGGACATAGGACTTCGAACCGGGAACGCCCGTCAGGTTATCCGAGGTTTCGGAGATGACCGAACCGAGGAGCATCTCCCGGTTGAAGAGCAACTGCGGAAATTCGAAATAGAGTTTCCCGTCGATTTTGTGGAGCTTGACCATTCCGTCGGCCACCTCATGCTTCTTTCCGAGGAGTTTGTCGTAATCGCTTTGTTTGGGAGCCGGGGTTTCGGTCTTCGCCTTGTCCTGCTTCTTTTTGTTTTTGGCCGAAACGGGAGCGGCGGCGATCATGCTGCAGAGCAGCAGGGTTAGCATTCGTGTGAACATAGATCTGATGTTGGATATCGGTTTGCGGGTTTTCTCAAGGTTGAACTGAGATCAGAAATAACGGTGTACGATGCGGATCTTCCGCGAACGGGACATGTCGCCGGGATTCGTACCGGGCACACCCTCGGGAATTTTGCAGTCGAAGCGTTTGAAATGCTCGATCCAGAGCGGACTGACCTCTCCCGAGTTTTTATCCCGGAAGGTCATTGGAGCCGACCGGAAGATCGGTTTTCCATTGGGCTTCAGGTAGCAGGCCTGAATCAGCTCGCTGCAATAATAATCGTCGTCATCGGGATCGAAGACGAAGTCGTAACGCTTACCCAACAGGGCCTTGATGCGATCCATAGCCTGCGGGATGCATCTCCGCAGACGGGGTTTGAGACGTCCGACCACGACAATAGGCTTTCCGTCGGACATCAGCGACTGACGGAAGAAGGTCTCGATCGGGCTTTTGACCACCCCATAGGGGATGGCTTCGAGCACATAAATCTTCCCGTCCTCGATACAGACCGCACTCACATGGGTAAATTCCAACCGGTCGATACCGGTCGTCACGTTCCGGATTGCCTCCGTATAGGCACTCCGGCCGTTGACCTGAAACAGCAGGTCGCCGGTCTCAAGCGGGAAGGCATCCTGAGCCCGGCAAATGCCGACGGCCGCCATGGCCGTCGCAAGGATCAAAAGGGTTTTACGCATGATCACACCTGGAAACGTTCAAAGATGCGGACCGGCCCTTCATGAAGCGGGACGATCCGCATCCGGATTACTCAATTGGCCCGATAGGCGACGACCTTACCGGGGATTTCGGTTTCGACCTCGGAGAGGATCTCGGCATTGTCGGAGGTAGCATCCAGCACGTACATCTTCGACGTTCCGGCCGTCTGGTCGTAGGTGAAGAGCGCCGTGTAGAGTTCCGTTGCGCCGCTGGGCTGCTGAGGACTGCTGCTGACCACTTCGACGACAGTGATCGGTTCGGCGAACGAACGGATGATCTGCGGATCGGCCTGCGACTCGTAGCTCGTCCGCCACAGATCCGCACCTTTGGCAATGTACAGGTAGTTGAGCGGCATCTCGACGCTGTTGGTGAACATACGGCAGTCGCCGGTCATGCCTCCGGCCCAGGCCGATATGTCCCGCTTGGAGACGAAGGTGATCATATCCTTCACGCCGCTGCTCTGCTCATAGGTGTAGGTGTAGAGCTGGCAGGAGGTCCCCTTCATCACCGCAACGAAGAGTTTCAGAGCCTTTTCGCTGCTGCTGGGTTGTCGGCAGACGCCCACAATCCGGTCGGCCGAGAGCGTCGAGCCGTCCTCCTCGGGCAACGGCTGGCAGAGATAGCCCTGGTTTTCGTTGTAGCGGTAGTAGCAGATCTCGCCAGAAGTGCGACGCAGCACGGAGAAGTGCATCAGATTCATGTAAGGCGTCGCACCCATGATCTGTGCCACACCGGATTCGGTCGGTTCGGCTCCGTGAAGGATCATCTGGTAGGAGGACTGCGCCGAGTAGATGAAGAGCGACGTACCGACGAGCAGTTCCTGCATGAATCCCGGATAGAAGGACTGTCCGTTGATGACCGCCTCGGGCTCGCCGTCGAAAATCAGATCACCGACCGTGCCCTGAAGATATCCGAGCGGATAGCTGCCCGTTTCGGAGGTTTGGATGACAGCTCCGCAGGCGGGTGAACGATCCGTATAGATAATCAGGTCGGACGATGTATAGGTCACACCGCAGACGCTACCCTCGATGGTTTTCGGAGCATTGTAACGCTCGAAGATTCCGGTGTAGAGTGACGTGAAGGCCTCGGGCGTCGCGGGATTGGACCCCTTGACCGATCCCCACTCGACCGTTCCGTCGGGCTGTTCGTAGACGAAGACGCCGATTTTCGGCGTGATGGCCTGCACGATCTTCACCTTCAGGATGGCTCCCGTGGAATTCTGCAGATAGTAGCACCAGCTTTCGCCGCTCGACACATTGTCGATGGCCAGCCAGAAGTCGGTCTCCTGATTCGAATTGAAGAACATCTTGTTGGTGCGCTCGACCACCCAGTCGAGTTTGAGCCCCGAGGCGATGGTATCACCGCCCATGACCCAATGGAACGAGAAGTCCGAGGCATCGACTCCGGGTTTGAACCGTACCACGGGGTCGATCGTCAACGGCTGCTCCTCAATCAGATCAAGCGTATAGAGATTCTCGGTTCCGGGCAGCGACACGCCCTCGATCGCTTCGATCTGACTCCACATTCCGGTGAAGTAGCTGCCCTTGTCCTCATAGCAACCGCCCGCAGCGAAAGCCGTCAGAAGCAGAGCGGTCAAATATTTATACATTTTCATCATCGTGGCTTTTATTCGTAATTGATACTGCCCTTGAATTCAACCCGGCCTCCGTCGGCGTCGCAGGTCGGATTGTCGCGGAACCATTCGTAGGTTCGTTTGCCGTAGGCATAGAGTTGAGCGTTGCTATCGCGGCGCCATTGGGCCGAGGTGATGCCGTTGAGTTCAGCGAACTTTTCGGCCTTCACGGAGAGATAGGTCCCGCCATAATCGGTAAGCTTGTTCAAGCCCCAGAAATAGGGTTCACGCAGGAAGTCACCGCCCGAGATCTCGACACCGATATTCCGGTAGTCATCCAATCCGGCAACAAAGTTTCCGTCAGGAACCAGTTCGACCACCAACACCCCTGCGGCACGATCCGCCCGCAGGCGGTCGAGATGGAGTTTCACCACCACCGAATCGGCATACTGTCCGGCGTGCAGGGTCTGCTCGGCGGGCAGCGTGTAATGCACCCCCTCGACGAGATTGCCGTAACACTTCTCATCGACCAGACGCACCCGGTAGGTACGATCGTAATCCGCCACGGCTCCGGAGAGATAGACCGGGAGCTTGCACTCGCCTTCGCTCAGCCCGGGATAGAAGACCGCATGTACGCGCACGGTATCCAGTTCGGGATCACTCAACGACCCGGGGATGAAGAAATTCTTGACAAAGTTCAGCGATGGGTGTTCCGAGTCGTAGACCGGCACCTCCACCTTGTTGCAGGCCGCCAGCAGGACGAGTACGGCCACAACCGGGAAAACATATCTTTTCATGACAATCGTCGTTTAATAGGTTCGACCCGCGTTGAACTCCTTATCGGGGATGTCGGGCGTATACTTGTTGGCGTCCATGGTGAAGTAGTAGGTGTAGTCGGGCGTCTGGTAGAGGGTCGTAAGCCGGGGTTCGTTACGGCGCTTGTAGGCATAGAAGAGCTGCCCGTCGCCAAGCGTTTCACGCCGATACTCCAACAGAATCTCCTGACGAAGGCCTTCGGGGTCGGACGAATTGTAGATGCCACCCTGGCGCGCCGTCTGCAACTGCTGAAGCAGTCGCAGCCCCTCGGCCGGACTGACGGCATCGATGGCCGCCTCGGCTGCTATGAGGTAGGCTTCGCCAAGTTTGAGCAGGGTCACGGCCTGTTTCGGATAGAGCGCCACATCCTCGGCCTTGCTTGACTCGCGGATGTACTTGCCGACCATGCCCGAGGGGTAGACGGTGCGCTTCCAGAGACTGATCCGGATATCGCCTGCGGCCGAGAAGAAGGCCTCGGGAGTCATGTTCGGAGTGGCACTCAACCAGTTATTCGAGGCAATGCGTCCAAAATACCCCAATCTCGTCCCGGACGAACTGACGGCATCGCGCATATTCTCGTCCAGTTCATCCGTAAGCACGGCAAAGAGGTTCTCCATCGGGCAACTGCGATCCACCGGGGTTCCGTTGCTGTCGACCTTGGCGCGCTCGGCATCGGTAATGAAGTGGATTCCGACCCCCTGCGCCTGTTCGATGACCTCCATGGCCGCATCATAAGCCTGCTTGTTCAACCCCCGATAGAGGAACGATCGGGCCTGCAGCAGCTTGACGGCGTAGTAATTGAGCTTGTAGCACCGGTCGGTCGTAAACATGGTCGTGTAGTAGCTCTTGCCCGAACTGATCGGATCGTTCTCCTTCATGATCCGGGCCGCCTCCGCCAGATCGGCATCCACCTTGTCGAGGATTTCGTCGGTAGTCGACGACGGGGTGAAGGTCAGCGCATCAAGCGTATCCATATAGGGGATCCGCCGGGCCGTACGGCCGTTCTCAGAGAGATAGGGAGGCTGGAACAGACGCACCAGGTCCAGATGCAGATAGGCTCGGACAGCCAAGGCCTCGCCGCGGAGCAACTCCTTGACACCCGTCTCGAACATGCCGTCCTCGGCCTTGTCGAGCTCCTCAAGCAACAGATTGGCATTGGTGATCGTATTGTACATCTTGGTCCAGATCTGTTCGAGAGTCGCATCCGTGTTTTCGGTCCGGATCTGGCCGCGGGTATAGTTGAAGGCCGGGAACTGCAGCGGAGCAACCATGGGACCATACATGGGATCGGCGTAGAAGTTATTGGCCTGATAGGTCAGCATGTTTCCGGCTCCGGTAAAGACGGCTCCTCCCATCATGTCGAGATAGCCGCACGTAAGGTCGAAACCGTAGAGGTTGTCGTCGGCCATCTTGATGTAAAGACCGGCCAATGCCGAGTAGAAACCGTCCTCGGTGTCGAAGACCTTGTTGGAGGTGATCTCCGACCGGGGATAGACATCGAGCCACTTGGTGCACGAGACGGTGCCGGCGGCCAACAGGAGAATCACAGATAGGTATTTTGTTTTCATAAGCGTTCCGAATTAGAAGTTAGCCTGGAGAGTGAGCGTGAAGGTACGGGCATAGGGATACGAAAGGCCCCGCTCCTGCCGGATGGTGGATACGTAGAAGAGATCGTTGGCCGAGAGGGCGATCCGGAGCATCGACATACCCAGGAAGCGTTTGTCGGGCCGGTTGAGGTTGTACATCAGTCGGATCGAGTTCAAACGCCAGTAGTTGTTCTTCTGCACGAAGCGCGAGCTGGCATAGGTCTTTCCCGAGACGTTTGCGCTGCGGTATTTGGCCACGTCGCCCGGTTGCGTCCAACGGTCGTAGAGCGCCCGACGGTCCATGTTGTAGGCGATACTGTTGCTCGACGAGTTGATCGAGGTATTTTCGATACGGTCGACGAGCGTCTGGTTGTACATCTCACCGCCGAACGAATATTCGAAGCTGGTATTCAGCGACCACTGCCTGTAGCTGAGGTTGATGCCGAAATAGCCGCGCAGATCGGGTTCCGTATCCCCCACGACCACCTGATCGGCAGCATTCCACGTGAAGGTCCGCTTGCCATCCCGGGTGATGAAGATCTCCTGACCGGTACCGGGGTCAATGCCGGCCGACGGGACAGCGTAGATGGCCGTGAGCGACTTGCCCTCTTCAAAGAGGAAGACGTTTTCGATCTTGGTACCGGAGGCTTCGGTCTGCTGCTCCATGACCTGCTTGTTGTAATCCTTGAGGGCCTCCGAGAGGTTGGTCAGCTTGTTGCGGTTGTGCTGACCGTTGACGAAGAAGTTCAGCTGCCAGGACTTGGTGCGAAGCGGCGTAACCGAGAGGCTGAAGTCAAAACCGCGGTTGGCCACGTCACCCTGATTGGCCGTGTAGGAGGAGAATCCCGTCGACGGCAGGATGTCGACCTGAGTGATATTGTTATCGGTCGTATTCCGGTAATAGTTGAACTCCAAATTGATACGGTTATCGAGGAATCCGAGTTCCACCCCGATATTGCGTTTGAGCGTGGTCTGCCACCGCAGATCGGGATTGGCCAACGACATGAGCTCGGCACCCGTAATACCGTCATACATGCTGAGATAGCGGTACATGTTCAGGATCTGGCTCAGTACGAAGTTCGAGTTGCCGGTGGTACCGATATTGGCCTTCAGGGCCAGGTTGTTGAAGAGGTCACGGTTCATGAACTTCTCGTTCATCAGATTCCAGCGCACACCCACGGCCCAGAACGACGACACGCGCTGTTTGCTGGCGAAGTTCGACGAGCCGTCAAGTCGATAACTGCCGTCGAGCATGTACCGGTTGTCGAACGAATAGTTGACCGTAGCGAAGGTACCCACCGTGCGGACGATGCTGCTGGCTCCGCCCGGGCCACCCGACAGAGGATACTGGGCGGCATCGGAGGGGAAGGTCTGGGCATCGTTGAGGAAACCCACCACCGAATAACTGTCGCTTTCGGTGAGATCCTCCTTGATCTCTCCACCCAGCACAGCCTGCACGGTATGACGTCCGAAACTCTTCAGATAGGAGAGGTTGACCATGCCGTAATAATCCGTCGACATGCTGCCGTTGCGGTTGTAGGATCCGCGGCGGTAGAGTTGTTCGATCGAGTTGTTGTCCAGACCGTCGGAGATGGCCGAACTGAAGGGCGAAACATACTTCTCCGAGGTCTGCTCCTGACGGTTGTAGGTGAACGATCCGCGCACGCGGAGGTTATCGACGATCTCCCAGTTCAACCCCAGCTGATAGGTCAGTCCGAGGTTGTGCCCGCGGGAGAAGCTGTTCCGGTGTTCGGCTTCATAGAGGGGATTGATCTGCGTACCGAGGATTGACGTACCGATGTCGGTCCAGGGATAGTTGTCATAGAGGGGGATGTTGGCCGCCGAAAGCGTCGGGAAGAGTTCGCCGTTGCTGTCCTTGATCCGGAAGAGCGGCAGGAGTTGCGTATAGGTCGAGAAACTGCCGTAGGGCGAATCCTGCGTATTGGTGAATTCGACCTGCAGATCACTCGTAATCTGTAACTTGCGGGTATCATAGATCAGTTTGGCACCACCCCCGTAGGTATTGCGCAGCGAGCCCTTCATCACACCGTCGGAGAAGTTTCCGTTCAGGTTGATCTGATAGCGCAGGGAGCGTCCGGCCTCGGGGCGTCCGACATCCGTACCACCCTCGAGGAAGAGCGAATGAGTATGCTGGAAGGAGGTTCGCAGCGGCTGGGCGAGCCAGTAGGTATCCACCCCGTTTGCCGCCTCCATCTTGAGCATCGTCAACAGATTCCGCCGTTCGGGATCCACCTCGCCGATGGTGACGTTTCCGCGGGAGAAGATATTCAGTTTCTCGTAGTACTGCACCAGTTCGCTGGCGTTCATGAGGTTATAGGAGGAGAGATCCGGGGTTTCGATCGCGGTATTGAGCGTGTAGGAGACCTGGATGCTTCCCTTTTCGGGCATCTTGGTGGTGATCACCACCACGCCGTTGGCGGCCCGGGAGCCGTAGATCGACGATGCGGCGGCATCCTTGAGGATGGTGACATTCTCCACGCGGTTGATGTCCAGGTTGTAGACCTTCTCGACATCGACCTGGAATCCGTCGAGAATGAAGATCGGCAGCGTGGTATAGGTCTGCAGGGTATTCTCCGAGATATCGGGCATGCTGTTGGCACCGCGAATCTCGATCCGATCGGGGATGTAATTGGGGTTCGAGCCGAATTCCCCCGTGATGTCCGACACCACGAACGACGGATCGTAGACCTGCAGGGCCTGAAGCATGTTCGTCGGATTGACCTTCACCAGATCCTCGCCCTTGACCTGGGTAGCCGTACCCGTGAAGCTGTTCTTGGCCTTGGGGACGTAACCGGTGATAACCAGCGCCTCGGACTCGATGACGTCGGACTTCAGCACCACGTTCAGCACCCCGCTGCCGACGGGCAGCGTCTGGGTCTTCATACCGACCATCGAGAAGACGACATGGGTTTCGTCGGTCGGCACATTGAGCGAGAAGGAGCCGTCGGCATTGGTCGACGTACCGCGCCGCTTGTCCTTGGAGGCCACCACCGTAACCCCGACCATCGGCACGCCGGACTCATCCTTCACCGTACCGGAGACCTTGCGTACCGGAACGGCGCGGGCCATGACCCCCGAAGCGGGTTCGGCAACCTTGGAATCGCGCGAAAGCACGATCGTATTGTTGATGAACTGATAAGTCAGCCCCAGTTTCGGGAGGATACTTTTGAGAATCCGGCTGACCGAAACCTGTCGGGCCGAAACGCTCACCAGACGGGTCGGATCCACCTTGTTGTCGCTGTAAAAGACCTTGTATTCGGTTTGTTTCTGAATCTCCTGGAGCAGCGCGGAGAGCGGCGCCTCCTGAAGCCGGACCGAAACCTTTGCCTCCTGGGCACGAAGGATCCCGAAGGGCATGCAAGCCAGCACGACCAGCAGCAGACACCTCCGCAGACGGCGGAAATTGCCCGATCCCGGGATTTTGTATGATGTGATGTAGCTCATCTGCTTGATATTTTGTTATTGAACAATGGGGAGATACTTTTTCCCGACTTCAGAGATCTGCGAGCCGTCAAAAGCGGTGATGGTCTTGTCGAGGCGCTTGCAGAAATGGAACCGGACGCCTTCGCCCATGAATTCGTAACGATACTGGAGATCGACAGCCTCCATGAGTTGATCCAGCGAAGCATCCTGGGCCAGAACCATCGAAGCGCTGTTGCGTTCGGTCATGAAGTTGTTGAAGCGGGAGATACCCGACACAAGGTCGCCGGACTTGGCGGCAGCCTCGGCTGCCAGGAGGTAGACCTCGCCGAGTTTGACCATCGGGATGGCAGGCGCCGTCTCCCAAAGATCAATCTTGCTGGTCGGCGCAAACTTCGTGCGCATCGTATTGTCGCCATCGATCCATCCGCGCCGGCGATCGTCGGAGCTCAGGTCGTCGAGGCTGATCTGCGACGAAAGCACAACCCCCTTTCCGCTCGGGCCGAAGAGCTCCTCGGAGAGTGCGCAGAAACCCTTCTCGTCCGACGGCAGAGCGAAGATGAACTCCCGGGAGAAGGAGTAGTCGCTGTCGGAGACCGTCCGCACGAATTCATAACCGCCCTTTTCGATGACCGATCCAAGCAGCGTGGAGGCCTCCCGGCAGTCCGACTGTGCGCCCCGGAACATCAGCGCCCGGGCCTTGACCACGGCTACGGCATAATAATTGAGTTTCCAGCAGCGGTCCGCGGGCGAGGTTCCCAACAGCGACATGTCGTCGTAGCCGACCCCCGTTACAACGGGATCACAGGCTTCGAGTTGCACCAGCGCGGCATCCAGTTCGGAAAGGATCCGATCGAGCAGCTCGGCCGAAGTCATCGTCACCGCAGGTCCGTCAACGGAGCCGATCCAGGGAACGAAACTGGCCGAAGCATCCACGGCATATGCCGGGCTGAAGAGCCGCAGGAGTTCGAAATGCAGGAAAGCCCTCAACGCCCGGGTTTCGGCCATCATCATTTCGCGGGATCCGGAGACGAATTCCACGTCAGGATTCCGGTCAAACTGCCGCAGCAGATCGTTGCAGCGATAGATGACGGCGTAGAGTCCGCCGTAGGCCTTGCGGGCGATCGTGCGGGCCATATCGCTGTTGAAATCCATGCGGGTCCAGGCTTCGGCTCCGGTATAGGGGACGAAGGTCTGTGCAAGGAATTCCACGCCGCCCAGCGTCAGGTTGCCACCGTAGAGATCCCGCGAACGCAGATCGGCATAGATTCCGTTCATGTAATCGCGGAAAGAGACTTCGTTGTTGAACAGTCCGTTGCCGGAGGTACCCTCACCCTTGGGTTCGACATCGAACCACTGGTCGCACGACACGAAGGTAAGGAGCATAAACGCCGTGTATATGAGTCTTTTCATGGGGAAACGCGTTTAGAAGGTTGCTTGCAGAGAGAGGATGAAACTCGAGGCATAAGGATAGTAGAGACTCCGGGGAGTCTTGACCGAGGAGACGAACCAGACATCGTCGCACGTCAGACTCACCTTAAGACCCTGCATGCGCATGGCTGCGGCGATCTTCTTCGGGAAGGCATACCCTACGCGCACCGAAGCCAGCGAGAGCGTATTGCGCTTCGACACGAAGCGCGACGAGGCGTAATGCGACGGATTGTCTCCGCCCTGGAAGGCGGCATCCGGATGACTCGGGCTCCATTTGTCGAGAGCTGCGGTCGGGACATTATCGGCCGTCGAGGCCCAGTCGACCGCCTGCTGCGTATAGAGATCGTAATATGTTCCGCGCAGCGAATAGGCGAACACCACTCCCAGATCGAGGTTCCGCCAGGCTGCCGTTGCGCCGAAACGGCCGCGGAGTTTGGGCGTCCGGGACCCTTCGAAGACCAGATCGCTGCTCTGCGGGGTGTCGGTCAGCAAACCGTCGCGACCGTAGAAGAGCTCCCGTCCGGTATCGGGATCAATGCCCGCCGAAGGCAGCACATAGATACCGTCGGCAGCATCACCCCGAACCATCCCGACACAAGATCCCTCGGCAAGGGTCTGGGCAAGGAAAAGATCGGACGAATAATCGGGCAACGCGGTAATCCGGCTGCGATTGGCTGCCCCGTTTACAAAGAGGGTCAGATCGACTCCGTTCCGGTTGTTCAGGATCGTTGCCGCAACAGCAAATTCGACGCCCGAATTGCGGATGGCTCCCCGGTTCGTATAACGGATCTCCGAGCCGAACACCGGCGACTGACTCTCAATGGTCATCAGATTTTTCGAAAGCGAGTTGTAAAACTTCAGCGTGAGGTCGATCGGTCCGAACCGGCCGTCAATACCGACGTGAGCGCTGCGGGTGGTCTTCCACCGGAGCGCCGGGTTGTAGACGTTCGAGTGGAACAGGGTAACCAGACCTTCGCTGTAATCCGACGAGCCCAAACCGTTCAGATAGGGGTTGTCGAAATCATAGGCGTAGAGTGGATTGACCTGAGCATAATCGAACTGATAGCCGGCCGTGGCGCCGTACCCGGCCGACAGACTCAGCCGACTGATGAAATCCGACTCGGGCAGGAAGCTCCGCCGCAGATCGTAGCGAGCCGTTATGCCGTAGGAGCCGGCGGTGCGTTTTTCGGGAGCCAGCCGCGAGGACCGGTCCAGACGCCCCGAAAGATCGACAAAGAGCTTTTGGTCGAAGTTCCACGAGAGGGTTCCGTAACCGCTCAACACCCGCTCGGCCATCTCGACACCTTCGGGGCGCTCCTCGGCATAATACTGGGCAAAGGAGACGTAATCCATGTGGTCACTCGAAATACCGGTTCCCCGGAAGGAGTTATCGGTGTAAGTGGCCGAGTAGATCTCCATGCCAAGCGAAGCCCGCAGCGAGTGACGATTCCACTCCTGCCGATAATCGGCCCAGATCCGCTCCTGATAGCTCTTCAACTCGTTGCGACGAATCCGGTAACTGCCCACCTTTGTAGCCTCATCGGCGGTGTATCCCCGGTAGACGAGCGACGACGGAGAGACAAATTCCGAACGGCGGTCGTAATCGTGCGTCAGGTTGAACTGTCCGGCGATGCTGAAGCGGGTGTCGATCTTCCAACGTACGGTCAGGTTGTTGTTCACCCGAGCGATCTTGTCTTCGGCGAAACTGTTGAGCGACATTTCGTACAACGGAGACCCCTGCTCGGAGAAGGTACCGCTTCCGAGCACGTCATACGGAACTCCACGTCCATCGGCCGCCACATAATAGGGATCCATCCGGGCCCATTCGAGGATGGCTCCGGCGGTAGACTCTCCGGCATCGAACAGGTCGACATTGAGTTCGTTGGAGATCTGGAACGATCGGGTCGTATATCCGATGAAGGCCGAACCGCCGTAGGATTTCCGCTCCGAGCCCTTCATGACCCCCTTGACGGGATTCAGGTAGAGCACGCCGCGATAGCGCAGGCTGCTGTCACCGCCGTCGACGGAGACACGGTGCCGATGCGAGAACGAGGTTCTAACGGGCATGTTGAGCCAGTCGGTCGAACCGTTGGCCCGCACGCCGGCCATCCGCTGATCGTAGAGGGCCTCGTTACCGTCGTAAGCACCCGTACTTTTTTCCCAGTCGAGTTTCTGTGCGGCATCCATCAGATCGAAATTGCGCAGAGAGGCCTTCTGGAACATACCGTCGAAACGGTAGGTCAACTGCAGGCGATGCGCTTCGGGAGTCCGGGTTCGGATCAGGATGGCCCCCTGTCCGGCGCGCACACCCAGCAAAGCGGTTGCCGAAGCATTCTTGAGCAGCGTAACGCTTTCGATGCGCTGCATGTCGAAATCGCTCAGCCGATCCATCGATTCGCTGTGGCCGTCGACAATGACCAGCGGCAGCGCATCCGCCTGGCTCAGATTCCAGGCAAAGGAGCGTGTTCCCTGCAGACTCAGAGACTGGAGTACGGCATTCGGATCGGAGCCCTGATCCGGATCAAATCCGCACAACGAAGGATCGGCCAGTTCGAGCGCACGCAACAGATCGGTCGGATGGAGTTTGCGCAGATACTCGCCCGAAAGGGTTGTTTCCGCGGCATCCGACACCGGCAGACCGTAATTGTCCCGGATGAACCGTTCCTCCTGCGGCCCGTCACCTTGACCAAACAGAAACGATGGGGCAAGGGAGAGCAGGGTCGAAACCGCTGCCGGAAGGATCCATATCCGCCACGTTCCCGGTGCTGGAACGCCCTTGGGATGTTTCCGTTTTTTCGTTTGTAAAGGTTTCGTCATAATGGGAAAAGTTTAGTGGGATTATTTCAGCGTGATACGTTCTCCGTCGAAGTCGATCTTTATGTCGGTGCCTGTAGAGGTAATGATATCGAGGATCCGGTCGAGTTCGCCGCAGCGGGGGAACTGACCCGTGAAGCGGAACCGGTCGAGATACGGAGCCACCTCATAATCGAAGCGATACCATCGGGAGAGCTCCTCGAGGATTTCGGAGATGGTGGCGTGCGAGAAGATAAAGGTTCCGGAACGCCAGGCAAGGGCCTGCGAGGGGTCGACCTGTGTCACCTCGATCGGTTCATCCGACTGCCGCCGGTAGACAGCCTGCTCGCCGGGCGAGAGTCGGACACTCTGCTCGCCGGAGTCGGGTGTCACCTCGACGGAACCTTCCACCAATGTGGTATAGACTGCCTGAGCGGCATCATAGGCCTTGATGTTGAAATGGGTTCCGAGAACCCGGATCCGCTGTCCGCCCGACACGACGACGAAGGGACGGGAGGCATCATGCGCCACCTCGAAATAGGCCTCTCCTTCCAGCATGACAATCCGTTCGCTGCTGTGGTTGGTCGTAAAGAAGCGCAGCCGCGAGGCAGCATTCACCCAGACCCGCGTACCGTCGACCAACGTCACGTCGTACATGCATCCGCGGGGTGTAATGAGTGTATTATAGACCTCCGCGAGGGGTTCCGAACGATCCTCGCGATCGGAAGAAGGCTCCGGACGGTAGGTCAGACTGTTTTCTCCGCTGATACGGGCATTGCCGAGATCCGCCGTTGAATCCGCCCGACCGAGTTCCACGCTTTGGCCATCGGCCAGATAGAGGGTTGGCTGTGCACCTCCGGGACGGATCTCGGCGATTCGGGCCATGACCCGCTTCCGGTGTCCGGTATGCGAATCGTAAATGATGCCGGCAGTCAGGAGCAGTACGACAAGTACGGCAGCCGCACTTTGCAGTTTGAGCATGTAACGCCGGATGCGGGCCCTGCTTTTTCGCTCACGGAGGCGGACCTGTACCTTTCGCCAGGCTTCATCGACATCACACTGTTCGCGGATGATCCGGCGGTTCTCCAGCTCCTCTTCATCGAGGATCCGACGGAAGAGTGCGATCTTGTGCTCACGATTCCACTCCCGGAGTCTGAGTTTGAGTTGTTCGCGCTCCTGATCGGAGGTTTTCGAAACCCAAAACCTCCCCAGCAAGACAGCCGTCCTGACAAATGATATGATATTCCCAACTAACACCGTTAATATAACACTTTAGAAACAAAAAAGGATGACATAAGATCAAAAAAAATTGCAAGATGCTTTTAATGTGCACCTTGCATAGATAAATAATCGTAAGTCCAAAGGCCTGAACAGAAACGACACGGAGAGGAAAGGTCTCTCCTCAGAAAATCATCCACTGATTCGAAAGAATCATGCGCAGTATTTTGTAAGCCCGTGCCTTATGCGTACGGACCGTATTGACCGAAATGCCCAACACATCTGCAACTTCCTGATTGCTAAAACCATCTACAGCCAGGCTGAGCACCCGCCGACCCATTGCCGGGAGGGATTCGATGGCTTGTGCAATAATTACCGAGGACTCCTCCTGCATGATGGCGTCTATAAAGAATTCTTCCGATTGTTTCTGCTTATGACGAGCAATCTGCAATTCGGAATAACGGTTCCGAATCTGTTCATGTCTCAGATGATTGAGACATTTATTGCGAAGTGTTTTATAAAGAAATCCCCTGACAAGATATTCGTTCTCAAAGGTATAACCCTGCTCAAGCAGGGTTGCGAACGCCTCCTGCACCAAATCTTCACACGCTTCATGACACTGCACGAAATTGCGGGCAAAAGAGACAAACATCGGATAATAAGTCCGGAAGAATTCGGGAACCAACTCCTTCGTCTTTTCATCCGATTCCTTGTATGTATCTTTCTTGCACATGATTTTGTCAGGCTTTGCTGCGACGAAACAATCTGTGACAGCCACTACACACGGGCTCAAAAATAAAAGGTTTTTGTAAAAATTGCAACATTTTTTTCAGCAGAATCCAGCCATCCAGGCCTTCAACGAGCCATAGGCGAACAATAACAACCTACAAATAAATACCTTACACAATTGTAACCTGTAGTTTTCATCTGTAATCATTTTCAAAAATCAATCAGGAAAAGATTGTCTCTGTCGAATCGGGACGCGATTCACTCCTACAGAAAGGCAATCCGTTTACAGCGATTTTACAGCCTTACCGCTTTTTTTTCGGCTGAAAGGCTCACTTTTACAATATATTATTTTATATTTGCAATAAATATTTGCCAGCCAATTCCAACAGCCAGGAATCAGATCAACGGAAAGGAGCGATTTATCTCCTCAGCCGAAGCCCCTGGCCGGAGACAAAACAGGAATCAGACTGCCAGCAAGCAGTTCCGCCACCCACCCGGTCCGGCTTCGAGCCCCCCGGATTCGGTGCAAGGACCGGCCTGCACGAAAAAGACCATCAAAAATGAAAGATATGTACGTACCCAACCACCTGAAATGGCGAATTCTTCTGGCGCAAGAGCTGAAACAGGCCTACTTCGAACGCGAGAACTCACTCCGCAACTGCAAACGGATCTTCGAACTTTACGGCCGTTACCTGCTGGGAACGACCTACGACACGTTTCTGACCTACCTCAACCAGCGGAAATACCGGATCGACAATCTCCGGCTGCCGCCCTACATCGTGGCAGCCATCGGACTACTCGAGCCGCTGCGTATCGCCAGCGAGCGTCTGCGATTACGCAAAATGGGTTCTCCGTGGACCCTGCAGGAGATTGTCGAGGAGGTGCTGACGATTCTCCGTGAACGCTCCTCAACCCCGCTGGACCGGCGGATCGGACAGGCACAGCAACACGTCGAATAAGCGACGCTCGGGACCTGTACGACAACCGGCCCCATCAGCCGACAAGGCATGCCCACCCGCAACGGGAGGAGCTGCCGACAGAGCCCGTGTTCACGGCGTACCTTCACCCCGCCAACAGCCCACGGGATATTGTCGCGCCCCTTCCGCCTACCGGAAGCGGCGCCAAACACGATGCCGCACTACTCTACCGTCGACCGGAATCCACTCCGGTCTTCGGTCCCGCGCCATCTGCTCCGGGAGGAAACCGGGCAAACGCCGCATATGAGAACAACCAAAAAGAGCGTTGCAGAAATTCTGCAACGCTCTTCACAAACGTACCTTCGAGCGGAAAGAAGGGGATTCGAACCCCTGAAACCCTTTTGAGGTTTACTCGCTTTCCAGGCGGGCCAGTTCAACCACTCCTGCATCTTTCCGTGGGGATGGCGCAAAAGTACGCAATATTTCCCGATTCTGCAAATGACGGCGATTTTTTCTGCACGGCGCCGCCTGACACGGATTCGGACAGGCTCGAAAGAAAAGTCAGTCCCGCGGCATGAAAGGCCCGGTCCCGAGTCCGATTCGTGCGCCCCGAGAACCGACTAACGGATAAAACTCGTCATGATGCGGGGTTCGGCTTCGGGGATGTTCTCCGTAGCGAGCAATCCGGCCTTGAGCACGCGGGCCATGTTACGCCCCAGCACACGCATCGTCTGCAGACCTTCACCGTCCTGACTGGCCTCGCCGGGAGTCCGTCCATGGACGCTGTTCCAGTATTTCGACGAGACGACCGGCATGTTCGTTATCATGAAATACTTGTTCAGACGGTCGAACGCGGCGCTGGCTCCTCCGCGGCGGCACACGACCACGGCAGCAGCCGGTTTATAGGCCAGGCGGTCGACGCACGAGACAAACAGACGGTCCAGCAGCGCACACAGCGAACCGTTCGGGCCGGCGAAGTAGACCGGCGAACCGACGATCAGTGCGTCGGCCGTGGCCAGTTTTTCGCGGATCAGCAGGTAGAGATCGTCGTTGAAGGCGCAACTGCCGGTCTGGGCACACTGCCAGCAGCCGATGCAGCCCGGAATGGGTTTGGTACCGATCGAGACGATTTCGGCCTCTACGCCCTCGGCCTCGAGCGTGCGGGCAACTTCGTTCAATGCGATGAAGGTATTGCCCTCGCGATGGGGGCTTCCATTGATAAGCAGGACTTTCATAGCTGATATTTTTTAATGTCGTTGGTTTTCGTCTCCCAAAGATACAAAAAAAGGGGATGCGGAGGAGATCGCATCACCCGATTTTATCGGAAGGTCGCCTGCGCAGACGCCTCCGCCCGTCTAATCTCGGGAGGGGGGGGGACTGCAGCCGCACGTTCCGATCCCGAGAAGACAAAAAAAGGGGAGATTCCCTTCGAGGAATCTCCCCAATCTTCAGAGGGCAAAATTATTTTGCAGCCTCAACCGTCTCGGCAGCAGCCTCGGTAGCGGTCGAATCAGCCTGCTCGCAAGCAGCCGTCGAATCGCACTTCTCGGTGCAACCCTCGCAAGCCGAAGCCTCGGTAGCAGCAGCTTCCGTAGCAGCGGCATCAGCAGCTGCCTTCTTGTTGGCGTTTCCACCACAGCTAACCATGGCTACGGCAGCCAGAACGATGACCAAAGAGAAAATCTTTTTCATAGCGTCAAACGTTTAATTAACACTTCTTAAACGCCACAAAGATAGATATTCGCCGAAACAAAGCAAAGAAAAATCAAAAAATTTTCAAAAACAGCCGCAAATCACTCCAGAAGGTCGCTCACGGAGATCACTTCGTTCTTCAGAAAGGCCTTCGGGAAGGTGGCCGAGACCTTGCCTTTCAGGATGATAGCCTCTTCGGAGGTCAGGCAGTTTCCGACCGAGACCGAGAACCACGGGCTTTCGTAAACCATGTAGACCCGGATACCGGGAAAAGTCTCTTCGAAGAGTTGTTTGGCTGCCAGCGCACCGTTGCGGGCATCGGGGCCGTTGTCGAAGAAGATGCAGACGCGATGGCCCTTGTAGGAGAGGCGCTGGGCACTGCGGGCGGCATCGGCCACGGCGCGGGCGGCATCCCCGTGTTCGGTGACCACGACGCGGGCCGGATCGAACAGCGCAGAGCCGGCTGTCGGTTGGGCCAGACGCTGCTTGAAGGCCTCGAGCGACTGGGCTCCGGCAACCGAAGCGACCATCAACAGAGCGCAGGTAAGGATCAGCGTACGGTATTTCATAACTTCAGATAATTTTGCACATCCTGAACGGAGAGCCCAAAGGTAGTCAAAAATTCGGACAAAGGCATCTTTTCGCGGGAAAAACGGAGCGGAGCCGGGCCGCCGCGGCCCTCGATCTCGAAGGAGAGGGCGATACGGTCCAACTCACCGGCCTTCACCTTGCGGTAGAGGACGAAGAGGGTCAGCGGATCGGAGATCTGCAGCCGCCAGAGCGTCCGGATCGAGGCCTGCGTCCGACGGTCGATCTCGACGGGCTCCTCGAGAATCAGCCGCCCCACGACCGCATCGGCGTAATGGATGTCGATCCGGGCCGAGGCGAGCTGGAGCCGATGGGCCGAGCCGTTGTCGATCCGGGCGACCACCTCGGCGGAGGTCAACCCCTGCAGCTGCACCCGTTCAATTTCCTCGAAACGGATCTTTTGAGCCGTCTTCTCAACCGAGCGCCGGCAGGAGCCCATCGCCAGGACGGCGAAGAGTAGCAGCGAATAAAAGAACAATCGTTTCATCGTACACCAATATATATTTGGGCAATGCCGCAACTCTGGCTGCGGGCCTTGCAGTCGTGGAATCCGGCCGCCTCGAGCCGCCGCAGAAATTCGGCCGGGCGGGGGAATTCGCCGACCGAGGCCGGGAGATACTCGTAGGCACGGCGATCGTGGGAGACCATGCCGCCGATGCGGGGCAGAATCCGGTAGGTATAGAATTCGTAGAGGGTGCGGAACAGCGGGTTCGAGGGTCTCGAGAACTCCAGGATGACGACCCGCCCGCCGGGGCGCAGCACCCGGGCCAGTTCGCGCAGCCCGGCATCCAGATCGCCGAAATTGCGCACGCCGAAGGCGACGGTGGCCACGTCGACCGACGCCGTCGCCACATCAAGGTGCTCGGCATCGCCGTGATCCAGCACGATGCGGCCGTCCAGACCGCGGGCCTCGACCTTGCGGCGGGCTACGTCGAGCATGCGCTCCGAGAGGTCGACACCCAGGACGTGAGTCTCTCTGATGCGGCGGGCCATGGCGATGGCCAGGTCACCCGTTCCGGTGGCCACGTCGAGGATGCGGCGGGGTTTCACACGGCACACGATCTTCACGACATGACGGCGCCAGAGACGGTCGATGCTCATCGAGAGCGTATGGTTGAGCAGATCGTACTTCGGCGCGATGTTGTCGAACATCTCGCGGACCTCCTCCTTCTTGGACTGATCGGTATTGTAGGGTTTCATTCGTAACGAATCGTTTCTTCGGGTTTGATGCGGGAGACAATCGAGGCGGGGATCATCAGCAGGAGGACAATCACGGCGATGAAGCCGGCATTGAGTGCCAGCCACCACCCCCACCCCAGCGATATGGGGACTTCGGAGAGGAGATACCCCTCCGGGTTGAGTTTGACAAGATGGGTCGTGTGCTGCAGCACGCAGAGGCCCAGACCGACGAGGTTGCCCCACCCCAGACCGCGCAGCGCCACGAAGGCGGCCCGCCAGAGGAAGACGGCACGGATCTGCCGGCTGCGCATGCCGAGGACCTTCAGCAGCCCGATCATGCGCGTGCGCTCCAGGACGAGGATCAGTAGCGCCGAGGTCATGTTGAAGAACGCCACGACGAGCATGATGCCGATCACCACGGCTGCATTGACATCGTGGGCCTTCAGCCAGTCGAAGATGTTGGCGTAACGCTCGGTGACGCTCTCGACGGCCAGGTTCTCGGTGCCCTCACCCTCGTCGTAGAGCAGCGTGCGGTCCAGCGTCCGGGCAAAGGCCGGGGCCTCGTCGAGCGAACGGACCCGAATTTCGTAGCCCGAGACCTCGTCAGCGCACCAGTCGCAGAGGCGCTGCACGTTCCGGATGTCGGTGAAGACCATCGAGCGGTCCATCTCGTCCAACCCCGAGGCGTAGATTCCCGACACCTTGAAGCGGTCGCGGCGGGGGCGTTCGCCGCCGTCGACGAACAGCATCTCGATGCGGTCCCCGACGCCGACCTCCAGCCGGTCGGCCAGCAGCTGCGAGAGGAGAATGTCCTTCGTGCGGATCGAATCGCCGATGCGGGGCATCTGCCCCCGGACGAGCCACTCCCCGAGCAGCGACGTGTCGTAATCCGGTCCGATGCCCTTGAGCACCACCTCGCCCACGGCATCCGCCGTGCGGACAATCCCGCCCTTGAGCGCATAGGGGGCCATCGCAACAAAGCCGTCGGTCGAACGGATCAACGCCTCGAGACGGGCGCTGCGATGCACGGGCCGGGAATCGAGCGCATCGACCCCGCGGATGTCGGTCACCGTGACGTGCGAGGCAAACCCCTCCATCTTGCGGGCGACCTCGCGCTTGAAGCCGATGACCACGGCCAGCGTCAGGATCATCACCGCCACCCCGAGGGCCACCGACCCTACGGCAATGCGGTCCATGACCCCGGGGCGGTTTCCGGGCGTCGGACGCGCCGTACGGCGGGCGATGAAAAAGGCGAGATTCACGGGTGCTCTATTTTGTTCTGAAATTTATGCAAAGAAACATATAAATTTCGTATTTTTGCCCGAAATACGGGATTTTCATGAAAAAACGGGCTCTCATCACGGGTGCGACCTCCGGAATCGGCCGCGCAACGGCCCTGCGACTCGCCGCCGCAGGCTATGACATCATCGCCACGGGACGCCGTGCCGAACGGCTCGCCGAACTCAAGGCCGAGATCGAGGCGGCGGGCGGGAGCTGCACGACACTCGCCTTCGACGTCCGCTCCGAAGAGGAGGTTCGGCGCAACCTCGAACCCCTCGAGCAGATCGACCTGCTGGTCAACAACGCCGGACTGGCCGCCGGACTCGAACACATCGACCGCGGCGACACGCGCGACTGGGACGCCATGATCGACACCAACGTCAAGGGGCTGCTCTATGTCACGCGGGTCATCACGCCGAAAATGGTGGCCGCAGGCCGCGGACACGTCATCAACCTGGGGTCGATCGCCGGCACGGAGCCCTACGAAAACGGCGCGGTCTACTGCGCCACGAAACACGCCGTGCACGCCATCTCGCAGTCGATGCGCGCCGATCTGCTCCCGGCCGGGATCAAGGTGACGGAGATCCGCCCCGGCATGGTCGAAACGGAGTTCTCCGAGGTGCGTTTCCACGGCGACCGGCAACGTGCCGCAGCCGTCTACGAGGGGGTCGAGCCCCTCACCGGCGCGGATATTGCGGAGGCAATCGCGTGGGTGGCACAATTACCGGCCCACATGAACGTTAATGACATGGTACTGATGCCGAGCCAGCAAGCCGGTTCGTACTACACGTATCGCAAGAAACAGTAAACACTTACGACTATGTATCAACCCCTTATCACCCTGCTTCAGGCAGGTTACTACGCAGAGCCGCATGCCGCACGCTACGACGCCGCCACGATGGGCATGTTCGTGCTGATCATCATCATCGGCGTCATCGGCTTCGTGGTGCAGGCGCGCCTGCAGTCGGTCTTCAAGAAGTATTCGAAGGTGCAGTTCCCGGGCGGCCTGACGGGCGCCGAGGTGGCCGAGAAGATGCTGCGCGACAACAACATCCATAACGTGAAGGTTACGCACGTGAGCGGCCAGCTCACCGACCACTTCAACCCGCAGACGATGACCGTCAACCTGAGCGACGCGGTCTACTCGTCGACGAGCGTGGCGGCAGCCGCCGTGGCGGCCCACGAGTGCGGCCACGCCGTGCAGCATGCCCGGGGCTATGCACCGCTGGTGCTGCGTTCGCAGCTGGTTCCGGTGGTTCAGTTCGCCTCGTCGGCCGCCACGTGGGTCATCATCCTGGGTCTGGTGATCCTGGCCACGACACAGAACGAGGTGCTCTGCTGGATCGGCGTGGGACTGATCGCCATGTCGGCCCTCTTCTCGATCGTGACGCTGCCCGTGGAGTACAACGCCTCGGCGCGGGCGCTGGAGTGGCTGCAGGCCAGCCGTACGATCCAGGGCGTGCAGCTTTCGCAGGCGCGCGAAGCCCTCTCGTGGGCAGCCCGCACCTACCTGGTGGCGGCACTGAGCGCCATCGCGTCGGTGCTCTACTACGTCTTCCTGATCCTCGGACGACGCAACGACTGACAACGCGGAATGAACACTCCGGAGAAAGACTACACCCATCGCACCTGGCTGGCGGCCGCGGCACTCATCGCAGTGCTCGTGGCCGTAAGTTTCATACCTCCGCAGAGTATCGGAGGCATCCACCTGCGGCGCGCAAACATTCTCTCGGACCTCATGACGTTCGACGATTCGGCCCCGGCGGAGCAGGAGGCCGCCACGGGGCTCTACGACGAGGAGGAGTTCCGCGTCGATCTGGCGGAGGTGGCCTCGCGCATCGAGGCCGACACCGCGCACCAGGAGGCCCCGACCATCCATGAATGGCGGCTTGCGGACGACACGCCGGCCGACGACCGCTATGCGCCGCGCAAGGCGGACACCACACGATGGGTCGCCACGCTGACTCCGATCGAGGATTACAGCGACAGCGGCCGTCTGCGGGCCTTCTGCGACACGCTGCTGCTGGCGCGACGTCCGGTGCGGATTGCCTTTCTGGGCGACTCGTTCGTCGAGGGCGACATCCTGACGGCCGATCTGCGCGAACGCCTCCAGACCGCCTACGGAGGACGTCCGGGCGGCGGTACGGGTTTTGCCCCGATGGCCTCGCCGCTGACGGCCTTCCGCCGCACCATCAAGACGCAGTCCAAGGGGTGGACCACCTACAACATCATGCAGCGCAAGGCGGCTCCGGATTTCCTGCGCGAACACTTCTACATTTCGGGCTGGGTGAGCCAGCCCTCGACCGACGCCTCGACCCGCTGGGAGAACACCGACTTCCGGCAGCAGCTCGATGCCGTGACCGACGCCCGGATCCTCTTCCTCTCCCCGGCGGAGAGCCGCGTGGAGGTGACGCTGAACGACACGCTGCGGCATGAATTCACGGTCGAGGGCGATGCCACGGTGCGCCAGATCGCCGTTTCGGCACCGCACATCCACTCGCTGGGCTTCCGCGTTCTCGCCGGGACGAAGGATTTCATCGGCTACGGTGCGATCTTCGAGGGGCACGGCGTGGTGGTCGACAACTACTCGGTGCGCAGCAACAACGGCCAGGCGATGTTCTGGACCAATCCGTCGGTCAACGCCCGCATCCACTCCTTTGCACCATACGATCTGGTGATCCTCCAGTACGGGCTGAACATCATGCAGGCGGGCGTGACGGACTATCGCGGCTACGCCTCGCAGATCGAAAAGATGGTGGCCTACGTACGGCAGTGCTTCCCGGGTGCCGCGGTGCTGATCCTGGGCGTGAGCGACCGCTCGGTGAAGACCGACTCGGGATTCGAACCGATGGACGCCGTTCCCTACATGACCGAGAGCCAGCGCACGGCGGCCCGCAACACGGGAGCCGCCTTCTGGCCCACGAGCGACGCGATGCGCGCCCAGGGCGGCATGGCGGAGTTCGTGCGCAACGGCTGGGCCGGCAAGGACTTCACCCACATCAACTACGCCGGCGGACGGCGTGTGGCGTGGGCGCTCTACGATGCGCTGAACGAGGAGATCCGCAAGGCCTACACGGAGATCCTCCTCACGCAGCGCCGCCAGGCCGAAGCCGCGGCCGTGATGGACTCGCTGCAGCGAATCCGCCTGCAGCGGGAGCTGCTTCCGGAGCTGACGCCCGAACCGCAGGGGCTTCCGGTCCCCGAATCCCTTAACCTGCCGCAACCATGACACTCCCCACAACGGACGGCATCTGGGAACGGCTCACGGCGCTGCTGACCTACGACGCCACCTCGCCGCTGATCTTCAGCAGCGGTCTTTTCCTGTTTCTGTTTGCGGGCTTCCTGCTCGTCTACAGTGCCTTCCGGCGGGCGCCGATGGCCCGCATCATCTATGTGGTACTCTTTTCGCTCTACTTCTACTACAAGTCGAGCGGCATCTACTTCCTGTTGCTCATCTTCACGGCGACGAGCGACTTCCTGATCGCACGGGGGATCTTCCACACGCAGAGCCGGCAGACCAAACGCTGGCTGGTGGCGCTGAGCGTGGCGGTGAACCTCGGCATGCTGGGCTACTTCAAGTACACGAACTTCCTGATCGACATCTCGAACCAGCTCTTCGGGCAGGGTTTTCTCCAGTTCCAGAACATCTTCCTGCCGGTGGGCATCTCGTTCTTCGTCTTCCAGTCGATGAGCTACACGATCGACGTCTACCGCGGACAGCTGCGCCCGCTGACCAACTGGCTCGATTACCTCTTCTACCTGTCGTTCTTCCCACAGCTGGTCGCCGGCCCCATCGTGCGGGCCCGGGACTTCATCCCGCAGATTCGCCAGAACCCGATCCGCATCACGCGCGAAATGTTCGGAACGGGAGTCTTCCTAATCCTCACGGGTCTCTTCAAGAAGGCGATCATCTCGGACTACATCTCGCTGAACTTCGTCGACCGGGTCTTCGACGAACCGCTGCTCTACTCGGGCTTCGAGTGTCTGATGGGCATCTACGGCTACGCGCTGCAGATCTACTGCGACTTCTCGGGCTACTCGGACATGGCCATCGGCATCGCGCTGCTGCTGGGCTTCCGCTTCCCGAAGAACTTCGACGCACCCTACAAGTCGGCCACGATCACCGAATTCTGGCGGCGGTGGCACATCTCGCTCTCGTCGTGGCTGCGCGACTACCTCTACATCTCGCTGGGCGGCAACCGCAAGGGACGGCTGCGCACCTACTGGAATCTGCTCCTGACGATGCTGCTCGGCGGACTGTGGCACGGTGCGGCGGTGCGCTTCATCCTCTGGGGCGGGCTGCACGGCGTGGCGCTGGCGCTGCACAAGCTCTGGCTGAGCGTCGTCCCCGGTGCCAAGGTATCGGGCGCACAGATGCACTGGTGGAGCCGTGCGGCGGGTATCTTCGTGACGTTCAATCTGGTCTGCTTCGGGTGGCTGATGTTCCGCGCCGAGTCGATGCAGACCGTCTCGCTGATGCTGCACCAGATCTTCGAGAACTTCAACCCGGCGATGATCCCGCAGGTGGTGGCCGGATATGCCGGGGTCTTCGCCCTGATTGCCGCGGGATACATCCTGCACCTGATGCCGGGGCGGGTCGATGCCCTGGCCCGGCAGGTGGTGGTCAACGCCCCGCTGGTGCTGCAGGTGGTGATGGCCGCCGCGATGATCTGGTGTGTCATGCAGATCAAGTCGAGCGACATCCAGCCCTTCATCTACTTCCAATTCTGATCCGACGATGCAGAACCTCGACCAACAACTCTTTCTGGCGCTGAACTTCGACGGCGGACCCGTGTGGGACCGCATCATGCTCACCCTTTCAGGAACGACGATGTGGATTCCGCTCTACGCGGTGATCCTGTGGCTCGTCTGGCGACGCTCGGGCTGGCGGGGGATGCTGCTCTTCCTGGTGCTGATGGCCGCAGCGGTGGCACTGGCCGACATGGTGGCCGGGATCTTCAAACACAACGGACTGCTGGGCGGTCTGCTGCCCGATTTCGTACCGCGCTGGCGGCCGATGTTCACCCCTTCGCTCGAGGGGCTCGACATCCCGCCCGACTCGCTGCGGACGCTGCGCTGGCTCTCGCCCGAGGAGCTTGCGGCGGCCGGGTATTCGGAGCACTGGACGGTACACGTCCCCATCGAAGCGGTCAGCGGCCGCTACGGAAGCGTCTCGGCCCACGCCGCGACGATCGTGGCGTTGGCGCTCTTCTCGGCACGGGTCATCCGCCGGCGGTGGTTCACGTTGCTGATGATATGCTGTACGCTGGTTGTCTGCTACTCGCGGATCTATCTGGGCAAACACTTCCCGATGGATCTGGTCTGGGGCGCTCTGGTCGGTGCCGTGCTGGGCTGGGCGGCCTGGGCACTCTACCGGCGTTTCGCACCCCGCAGCAAGGCAGCGGAATAATTCGCCGGCGGAGAAGACCCGGTTCCGGACTTCTGCTTCCGACACACGCCTCACGGCCCCGGTTCAAAGCCCCAGTTCACACTCCCGGCTCACGGCCCCGGCTCCGGCCCCGGCTCACGGCTCCGGTCAGAATCCCCGGTCGGAGGGGTTGCGCTGTTCCTTGACGGAGGCCGGCACGCCGGGGAAGAGGGTCAGACCGGTCTGCGGCTCGATCCGGGAGACCGGAGCGGCAATCTCCCGCAACACGGTCCGGGCACTCGATACATCCCCACACCTTGCCGAACGTGCTGGCCGCGTCGTTGGGCTGCGGGGCGATGTTGGTCGGATAGAGGGCCGGATCGGGAGACCGGGGATCGGGCGAGGTTCGTCCGTAGCCGCCCTCCCGATAGACGGGATGCAGGGGATAGGCCGCCCAAATGGGGTTGCGACGACACGTGTCGTAACAATAGGAGTAGTTGCGCACCACCTTGTTGGAGTTGACCGAACGGGTCCAATGGGTAAAGAAGGCATAGTCGCCCGAGAGCGTTGCGGCATCGAGCGAGGGATCCGTCTCGTTGAAGGTGAACGACGCAGCCTTGACCGCCGCACAGGAGCCTGCCGGCACAGAATCATCCTGCCGGTTGCGATTTTGCGGGTTTTTCACTACTTTTGCACGGATATATTCCGCATCATCAAATACAAACGAAATATATGGCAATCGAACTCAGTGAACAGGAACAGCTTCGCCGGCAGTCGCTCCAGGCGCTGCGCGACCTGGGCATCGACCCCTACCCCGCCGCCCGTTACGAGGTGACGGCCACGGCGCGCGAGATCGCCGAGGGCTATGACGACGAAAAGAAAAACTTCCAGGATGTCCGCATCGCGGGCCGCATCATGTCGCGCCGCATCATGGGCAGCGCCTCGTTCTTCGAACTGCAGGACCATACGGGCCGCATCCAGGTCTACATCCGCCGCGACGACGTCTGCCCCGAAGGCGATCCGACGCTCTACAATACGGTCTTCAAGAAGCTGCTCGACATCGGCGACATCATCGGCGTCGAAGGCTTCGCCTTCCGCACCAATACGGGCGAACTGTCGGTTCACTGCAAACGCTTTACGGTGCTTTCGAAGTCGATCCGCCCGCTGCCCGTCGTCAAGGAGAAGGACGGCAAGACGTTCGACGCCTTCACCGACCCCGAGATCCGCTACCGCCAGCGCTACCTCGACCTGATCGTCAACCCGCAGGTCAAGGAGGTCTTCATCAAGCGCGCGAAGATCATCTCCACGATGCGTGAGTTCTTCGACTCGCAGGGCTACATCGAGGTCGAGACGCCGATTCTGCAGCCCATTCCGGGCGGCGCCGCGGCGCGTCCCTTCATCACGCACCACAATTCGCTCGATACCGACCTCTACCTGCGCATCGCCACGGAGCTCTACCTGAAGCGGCTGATCGTCGGAGGCTTCAACGGCGTCTACGAGGTGGGCAAGAACTTCCGCAACGAGGGAATGGACCGCACCCACAACCCCGAGTTCACCTGCATGGAGATCTACATCGCCTACAAGGACTACCGCTGGATGATGGAGTTCACCGAGCGGATGCTCGAACGCATCTCCACGGCCGTCAACGGTACGACGGAGCTGGAGATCGACGGACGGCAGATCTCCTTCAAGGCGCCGTTCCGCCGTGTGACGATGACCGACGCCATCCGCGAGAAGACCGGCTACGACATCACCGGCCAGTCGGAGGAGCAGCTGCGCGAAGCCTGCAAGCGACTCAACGTCGAGATCGACGACACGATGGGCAAGGGCAAGCTGATCGACGCCATCTTCGACCAGTACTGCGAGGGCGACCTCATCCAGCCGACCTTCGTCTGCGACTACCCGATCGAGATGTCGCCGCTGAGCAAGCGCCACCGCGACAACAAGGATCTCACCGAGCGGTTCGAACTCTTCGTCAACGGCAAGGAGCTCTGCAACGCCTACTCGGAGCTGAACGACCCGATCGACCAGCTGGAGCGCTTCCAGGAGCAGCTGCGCCTCTCGGAGAAGGGCGACGACGAGGCGATGTTCATCGACATGGACTTCGTCCGTGCCCTGGAGTACGGCATGCCGACCTGCTCGGGCATGGGCATGGGCATCGACCGTCTGGCGATGTTCATGACGGGCCAGAACTCGATCCAGGACGTGTTGTTCTTCCCGCAGATGCGCCCCGAGAAGAAGGCCGCGACGGATCCCGTCGAGGCCTATACGGCCATCGGCGTTCCCGAGGAGTGGGTGCCCGTCATCCAGAAGATGGGCTACCTGACCGTCGATTCACTGCGCAAGCTCGCCCCGGGCAAGTTCTTCAACGACCTGTGCGGTTTCAACAAGAAGAACAAACTCGGGCTGAAGGCCCCCTCGATGGAGGAGGTCAAGACGTGGTGCTCGGCCGAATAAACGGCTGCCACCGCCCCGCCAACGTGTGAACACATACAAGGACTTTTAACAAAACAATACCGTTATGAGAAAGAAAATCGTAGCCGGCAACTGGAAGATGAATACGCTTCCGGCCGAAGGAGTCGAACTGGCAAAAGGCGTCGTAGCAGGACGCGGCGAGGTATGCTCGTGCGTGAACTTCATCGTCTGCCCGCCCTTCACCCACCTCTCGATGGTGGCCGAGGCCCTCAAGGGTTCGGACATCGAACTCGGCGCCCAGAACTGCGCCGCCGAGGCAAAGGGTGCCTACACGGGTGAGGTAGCAGCCTCGATGATCGCCGCCCTGGGTTGCAAATACGTCATCCTCGGCCACTCGGAGCGCCGCCAGTACTACGGCGAGACCTCCGCAACGCTCAACAAGAAGATGGAGCAGGCCTATGCCAACGGACTGACCCCGATCTACTGCGTGGGTGAGAACCTCGAGGAGCGTGAGGCCGGCAAGCACTTCGACGTGGTGAAGGCTCAGATCGAGGAGGTTGTCTACAACCTCACGGAGGAGCAGTTCAAGAACCTCGTCATCGCCTACGAGCCCGTATGGGCCATCGGTACGGGCAAGACCGCCACGGCCGACCAGGCACAGGAAATCCACGCCTACATCCGCAAGGTGCTGGCCGAGAAGTTCGGTGCCGCAGCTGCCGAGTGCCCGATCCTCTATGGAGGCTCGTGCAAGCCGGCCAACGCCGCCGAAATCTTCGCCAAGGAGGATGTCGACGGAGGTCTGATCGGCGGTGCCGCCCTGAAGGCTGCCGACTTCCTGGCCATCGGCAAGGGATTCCAGAAATAGTCTCCCGACCGGGAGTGCGGGAAAGAGGGTGAGGCATTCATGCATCGGGGGCCCCGTGAAGGATGCGCCACACCAAGAAACCCGCCATCGAAAAGAGGGTGTCCGATCTACGGTCGGACACCCTCTTTGTTTCATCCCGGCAATCGTATCCCGCACTTGACAGACAAGGGCCGGACATCGACGGATTCGCGAAAAGAGTGTTTAAAAACGGCCTGACACGGAATCAAAACGACGCACGATCAGAAAGTTTTTCTATCTTTGCAGAAAACAGCAATAACAACCATGAGCCGACTGATTATCCACGATTTCGATGATTTTGCCCGCTACACGGGCCAGGAGCTGGGCATCTCGGACTACCTGAAGATCACCCAGGAACAGATCAACCTCTTTGCTGACGCCACGCTGGACCACCAGTGGATCCACGTCGATCCCGAACGGGCCCGGGTAGAGAGCCCCTACAAGACAACCATTGCCCACGGTTATCTGACCCTTTCGCTGCTGCCCTACCTGTGGGGACAGATCGTCGAGGTGCAGAACGTGAAGATGCTGGTCAACTACGGCATTGAGAAGCTGCGCTTCAACCAGGCGGTGACGGTCGGCAGCGAGATCCGGCTGCGCGCCACGCTGGTGTCGATCACCAATCTGCGCGGCATAGCCAAGGCCGAGATCAAGGTGGCACTCGAGATCCGCGACTGCCCGAAGACGGCCATGGATGCCACGGTTATCTTCCTCTACCACTTCAACAAGTAGCCGGAGGCGATAAAACCGGACAGAGAGTCCCAACCCTTCCCCACACTCTCAACTCCCGACCAACCAAAAACGGACTCTTCCCGTCGGGGAAGAGTCCGTTTTTATCTCCGCGAGAATCGTCCGGATGCGGGGAGCTCACCGTACACGCGATTCCCGGAGCGTTGTCCGAATCAGTCGTCGATGTCAATGACGCGGAAATTCCGGTCAAACTTGATCTCGAGTCCGTTCGTAAGCTCGATCTCCCACGTATAGGCATTGCGCTCGATCTTGCGGATCTCCTGGCTCGGGAAGTTGCTCTTGGCCACGTAATCGGTGATCTGCTTCGGAACGATTGCGGCGGGAACGGCCGTATACTTGCGTTCTACCGAGGTCCACTCACCCTTGGTATCGAACTCTACCTCCGTACGGTCGGTGTAGGTCACCTCATACTCCGAACCGGCAAACTTGGGATCCTCCACGGCATAGGCCACCGTCAGGTCGGAGAAATAGCTCTTCAGGAAGTTCTGGGCTGCGGCGGGCAGTTTGTCAACGGTGATCGGGCGGTCGTTTCCGGCCAGCGTTACGGTGATTCCTGCAAGGAGAAGGGCTGCGGTCAAAAAGATCTTTTTCATGGTTTTAAAGTTTTTTAATTGAACATTCGTTTTTGATTACGATACAAAGGTCGGAAGGAATTCTGAACGGAATCTAAAATTTGCCTTTCCAACACCTTTTTTCTGCAAATATTTCGCCAAACCGCCCCCACATGGGGCTCAAACCCGCTTGCAGGGCATCCAGATTCGCCCTGCATCAAGACCCATCCTCCCGCTGGCCGGGGATCGTCTCCTCCGGGCGATCTCCCTCCCGGCGGAGATCAGCACGTCGTCGGCCTCAAGGGCATGCCTGCATCGGAATCCTTTTCGAGGCAGACAGGCATTCCCGTTCCCGATGAGGCAATCGGCGCGCTGTCGTTGCGGCAGACGCTACCCCGAACAAATAAAAATTCCCGGAGAGAGGCCCGGTTGGACACCTCTTCGGGAATTTTGATCCGCAGTCTGGAACGGAATTCGAAGTGAGTTGCGGAGACCGCGGGGCAGACCCGCTTTTTCTCTCCTTGTCTCCAGCTTTTTTTCCTCCCCCCCCCTCGAATTGCGCTCCCTGCGCGGGACTACATCTTCTTGCCGACGTTGGTCTTCTTGGCAGCCTTCGGAGCAGCCGTCTTGGCAGCGGCAGCCTTCGGGGCCTTCGGAGCCTTCGGGGCAGCGGCCTTCTTGGTCTCGCCCTCGACTACCGTAGCGTCTTCTACGGCATCGGTCTTCTTCGCAGCGCTCTTGCGCGAACGACGCGTCTTGGGTTTGGCCTCCGTGGCGGCAGCCGGCGTGATGCCCAGCGTATAGGCCTCGTTGAAGTCCACGAACTCGATGATGCACATCTCGGCGGCATCACCCAGACGGAAGCCCGTCTTCAGGATGCGGGTGTAACCTCCCGGACGCTCGGCAATCTTCGGGGCGATCGTACGGAAGAGTTCCGTCACGGCCTCCTTCTGCTTCAGGTACGAGAAAACGATACGGCGCGAGTGGGTCGTGTCCTCCTTCGACTTGGTAACCAGAGGCTCTACGAACATCCGTACGGCCTTGGCCTTGGCAACGGTGGTTTCGATGCGCTTGTGCAGAATCAGCGACGATGCCATGTTCGACAGCAGGGCCTTGCGGTGACCTGCCTGGCGGCCGAGGTGGTTGTAATTCTTATTGTGTCTCATTTAATTAATCTTTGTCAAGTTTGTAGATTGATACGTCCATTCCGAACTTCAGGTTCAGGGAGGCCAACAGCTCGTCAAGCTCCGTAAGCGACTTCTTGCCGAAGTTGCGGAACTTGAGCAGGTCGTTGCGGTTGAGCTTCACCAGGTCGCCCACCGTATCGACGTCGGCTGCCTTCAGACAGTTCAGCGCGCGGACCGAAAGATCCTGGTCCGAAAGCTTCGTCTTCAGCAGCTGGCGCATGTGGAGCACATCCTCGTCGAACTCTTCCGTACCGTTCGTGTCTTCCATGTTGACGGTGATCTTCTCGTCGGAGAAGAGCATGAAGTGCTGGATGAGGATCTTGGCAGCCTCCTTGAGTGCCTCTTTGGGGTGAATCGACCCGTCGGTAGTAATTTCCAAATTCAGCTTCTCGTAGTCGGTCTTCTGCTCGACACGGTAGTTCTCGATCGAGTACTTCACGTTCTTGATCGGCGTGAAGATCGAGTCGATCGGGAGGGTTCCGAACTCGCAGTCGGCAGGCGTGTTCTCCTCGGCCGGAACATAGCCGCGGCCCTTGCCGATCGTGAGCGTCATCTGCATCTTCGTCCCCGGGGCCAGGTGACAGATCACCAGGTCGGGATTCAGAACCTTGAAGAACGACAGGTAATTCGAGATATATCCGGCAGTCAGCTCCGTCACACCCGCAACGTTAATGGACACTTTTTCGGCATCCTGATTATCGACTGTGCGGATAAAACGAACCTGCTTGAGATTGAGGATGATGTTCAACATATCCTCCATCACACCGGGGATAGCGGCAAACTCGTGATCGACACCGGCTACCTTGACAGTCGTGATCGCGTAGCCCTCGAGCGAGGAGAGCAGGATACGACGCAAAGCGTTACCGACAGTCATCCCGAATCCGGGCTCCAGCGGTCGGAATTCGAACTTCCCGAACGACGAAGTGGACTCGAGCATAATAACCTTCTCAGGTTTCTGGAATGCTAATATTGCCATAATTGCGTGAATTTGTTTTGATTACTACTTCGAGTACAACTCGACGATAAGCTGCTCCTTGATGTTCTCGGGGATCTCCTCACGCTCGGGCTTCTGCAGGAACTTGCCGCTCATCGAGGCGTTGTCCCACTCCAGCCACGAGTAGCGGCTCCGCGACGAGCCGGCCAGAGATGCCGTAATTACTTCGAGGCTCTTCGACTTCTCGCGAACCGACACGATGTCTCCCGCACGCAGCGAGTAGGACGGAATGTTGACCACATTGCCGTTGACACAGATGTGACGGTGCGATACGAGCTGACGGGCAGCTGCACGCGTCGGGGCGATACCCAAGCGGTAAACCACGTTGTCCAGACGGCACTCGAGCAGCTTCAGCAGGTTCTCACCCGTGATACCGCCCATGCGGGCAGCCTGCTCGTACGTACGCGAGAACTGCTTCTCCAGCAGTCCGTAGGTGAACTTGGCCTTCTGCTTCTCACTCAACTGCGTGCCGTACTCCGACACCTTTTTGCGCTTGCGCGCCAGACCATGCTGTCCAGGGGGTACATTGCGCTTCTCGAGCACCTTGTCCGCACCATAGATAGCTTCGCCGAAACGACGGGCGATTTTCGATTTAGGTCCTATGTATTTTCCCATTGTTGTGACTATTTAAAGAATCGTGAATTGTTTTCTCCGTAACCGTACCTTATACACGACGACGGTTGGGAGCACGGCAGCCGTTGTGCGGCAGCGGAGTGACGTCGATGATCTCCATCACCTCGATACCGGCACCATGGATCGTACGTACGGCCGACTCACGGCCTGCACCCGGACCCTTGACGTAGACCTTCACCTTGCGCAGACCCATGTCGTAAGCGACCTTGGCGCAATCGGCGGCCGACGTCTGAGCGGCATACGGCGTATTCTTCTTCGAACCACGGAATCCCATCTTACCGGCCGACGACCAGCTGATGACATCACCCACCTCGTTGGTGATGGTGATGATTACGTTGTTGAAAGTGGAGTGTACGTAGGCGTTACCCACGGCACCAACCTTAACAACCTTCTTCTTGACTGTTCCAGTTTTCTTTGCCATAATTCTCTAAAGATTACTTCGTTGCCTTTTTCTTGTTTGCGACGGTCTTCTTGCGGCCCTTGCGGGTACGCGCGTTGTTCTTGGTCGACTGGCCGCGGACCGGAAGGCCCAGACGGTGACGGATGCCGCGATAGCAGCCGATATCCATCAGGCGCTTGATGTTCAACTGAACCATCGAGCGGCACTCGCCCTCGACCTTGATCCCCATCTCGGCGATCTGCGAACGGATGGCGCCGACCTGGTCGTCGGTCCAATCCTGTACTTTGACGTCGTAGCTGATGCCTGCGGCGTCGAGAATCTTGCGAGCCGTAGAACGACCGATACCGTAGATATAGGTCAGGCCGATCTCGCCTCTTTTGTTTTTCGGTAAATCTACACCGACAATACGTGCCATATTGAAATTTTGTCTTTTTTAACTGATTAAACTAACCCTGGCGCATTTTGAACTTGGGATTCTTCTTGCAAATGACGTACAGTTTGCCCTTACGCTTTACAATCTTGCAATCCTCGCTTCTCTTCTTGATGGATGCTTTAACTTTCATTTTTCAAGCGATCTAATTATTTGTACCGGAAGGAAATCCGCCCCTTTGTAAGGTCGTAGGGCGTCATCTCCACTTTAACTTTATCCCCGGGAAGGATCTTGATGTAGTGCATGCGCATCTTTCCGGAGATATGCGCGGTCAGCACATGACCGTTGTCCAGCTCGACGCGGAACATCGCGTTCGAAAGGGCTTCGATAATCGTGCCGTCGCGTTCGATAGCAGCTTGTTTTGCCATAGAGTTTCAGTTGTTAATTGCCTGTTCGATGATACGGAAGTCCGTCAGAACGTCGGGGCCCGACTTGCGGATCGCAACGGCAAACTCGTAGTGAGCCGCCGGTTTGCGGTCGCGCGTGCGGACCGTCCAGCCATCCCGTTCGAATACCACGGCCTTGTTGCCAAGCGTGATCATCGGTTCGATGCAGATGACCATTCCCTCTCGCAGAAGGGGGCCTCTGCCGCGTGCGCCGTAATTGGGGACGCCGGGGTCTTCGTGCATCTTGCGACCCAGTCCGTGTCCCTCCAGTTCGCGCACCACTCCGTAGCCGAAACTTTCGGAGTACTCCTGCACGGCCGCCGACACGTCGCCTACGCGGTTGCCGGCCTTGGCCTGTGCCGTACCTTTATAAAGAGCCTCTTTGGTGACCTCCATGAGCTGTCGTACATCCTCCGACACCTCGCCTACGGCGAACGTATACGCCGAATCACCAACAAACCCCTTCATAAACGTACCACAATCGATCGAAACGATGTCGCCCTCCTTAAGGACGCATTTCGAAGACGGGATACCGTGGACTACCTGCTCGTTGACCGAAATGCACAACGACGCCGGGTATCCTTCGTATCCGAGGAAAGCGGGGACTGCTCCGTGAGCCCGGATGAACTCTTCAGCGATCCGGTCCAACTCCAGGGTCGAGATCCCCGGACGGATGTGACGCCCCACTTCCGCCAGGGTTTTCGACACCAGAATATTGTTTTCGCGGAGCAATTCGATCTCCTCGTCTGTTTTCAAATGAATCATGGACTCTTATGCTTAAAACTCCTCGGAAAAACTCCTAATGACGACCCTGAATACGTCCGGTCTTCATCAGACCATCGTAATGGCGCATCAGCAGGTAGCTCTCGATCTGCTTCAGAGTGTCGAGCACAACGCCCACCATGATCAGCAGCGACGTTCCGCCGTAGAAGTAGGCGAACGACTGCTGGATGCCGAGGAACTTCATGGCCAGGGCCGGCAGAATTGCCACGATGGCCAGGAAGAACGAGCCCGGGAGCGTAATGCGCGTCATGATGGTATCGATGTAGTTCACGGTCTGCTTGCCCGGTTTTACGCCCGGGATAAAGCCGCCGTTGCGCTTCATGTCATCGGCCATCATTTGAGGGTTGATGATGATCGCCGTATAGAAATAGGTGAAGGCGATCACCAGCACTGCCAGCGTAAAGTTGTACCAGAAACCGGTCATCGAGCTGAAGGCAGCCGCAAAGGCCGTTCCGGAGAACAGCGCGGGGATGAACATCAGCGCCTGGGCAAAGATGATCGGCATCACGTTGGCCGCATTCATCTTCAGGGGGATGTACTGACGCACTCCGCCGTACTGTTTGTTACCGACGATACGTTTGGCATACTGTACAGGCACCTTGCGCACGGCCTGTACCAGGGCTATGGTTGCCATGAAGACGAAGAACAGCAGCACCAGCTCGAGAATCAGCATGATGGCGCTGCCCGTAGCGCTCTGGATACGGGCGTTGACCTCGGCCAGCAGGGCGTGAGGCAGACGGGCCACGATACCGATCATGATGATAAGCGAGATGCCGTTGCCGATACCCTTGTCCGTGATCTTTTCGCCGAGCCACATGATGAACATCGTTCCGGCGATCAGAATCGTGGTCGCATAGGCAACAAAGCCGAACGTGTTGCCGTAGACGAACGCCTGCGGAACCTGGTGATACAGGTTGGCAATGTAGGCCGGGCCCTGAAGGATCAGCACGCCGATCGTCAGGAAACGCGTCCACTGGTTCATCTTGCGGCGGCCGCTCTCACCCTCCTTCTGCATCTTCTGGAAATACGGAATCATCATACCCATCAGCTGGATGATGATCGAGGCGGTGATATACGGCATGACTCCGAGTGCAAAGATCGCCGCGTTGCCGAATGCGCCGCCCGAGAATACGTTCAACAGACCCAGAAGTCCGTTGCCTTCAAGCTGGCTGGCATACGCCGATCCCTCGCCCAGGGCATTGGGGTTGATACCCGGAATCACAACGAAACTGCCCAAGCGGTATACAAGCAGCAGCCCGATCGTGTACAGCACACGCTTGCGGAGCTCCTCGATCTTGTAGATGTTCTTGAGCGTTTCTACCAATTTCTTGTTGGTCGCCAGTAGAGCGATCACCACTATAAAGACGATACCAACAACGAGATACTGATTCATAGTTTTGGGTTTCTAAGGTTCTTACAGTTTTTCCACGCTGCCGCCGGCTGCCGTGATGGCTGCCTCGGCGCTCTTCGAGAAGGCGTGGGCCTTGACGGCCAGGGCCTTCGTCAGGGCGCCGTTGCCGAGGATCTTCACCTTGTCGTTCGACGAGATGAAACCTGCGGCGATCAGCGTGTCAACCGTAATCTCCGTGAGCTGCTTCTTGGCAGCCAGGTCCTCCAGGGCGTCAAGGTTGATCGCCTTGAACTCCACGCGCTTGAGGTTCGTGAAACCGAACTTCGGCAGTCGACGCTGCAGCGGCATCTGACCACCCTCGAAGCCGAGCTTGCGCGAGTAGCCCGAACGCGACTGTGCTCCCTTGTGACCACGGGTTGCGGTTCCGCCGTGACCCGATCCGGCACCGCGACCGATTCGTTTGTCGTGATGCGTTGAACCCTTTGCAGGTTTGAGATTATTGAGTTCCATGTTGCTATAAAATCGTTTGCTGAGTTAAACTTATTGCGCAACGACCTCGACCTTCACGAGGTGCTTCACGCGCTCGATCATACCCTTGATGATCACCGAATCGTCGTGCTCGACGCTGGCGTTGATCCGCTTGAGTCCCAGCGCGTCGAGGTTCTTGCACTGACGCTCCGTGGCACCGATGCGGCTTTTGATCTGGGTTATTTTCAGTCTTGCCATTTCTTCTTGAAGAATTAACCGTTAAACACCTGATCCATCGAGATGCCGCGCAGACGGGCGATGCTTGCGGCGTCGCGAAGCTCGCACAGCGCACCGATGGTTGCCTTGACGAGGTTGTGGGGGTTCGACGAGCCCTTGCTCTTGGCCAGCACGTTCTTCACGCCTACCGACTCCAGGACGGCACGCATGGCACCGCCGGCGATGATACCCGTACCGGGAGCGGCCGGACGGATCATCACGAGCGAACCGTCATAGCGGAACTCCTGCTTGTGAGGAATCGTACCGTTAATAACCGGGATCTTGATGAGGTTTTTCTTGGCATCCTCCACGCCTTTGGCGATGGCGGCCTGCACCTCCGAGGCCTTGCCCAGGCCGTAACCTACGACGCCGTCCTCGTTGCCCACGACCACGATGGCCGAGAAGCTGAACGTACGACCACCCTTGGTCACCTTCGTGACACGCTGGATGCTGACGAGACGGTCCTTGAGTTCCAGATCGCTCGTGCGAACTTTCTTTATGTTGGTATTTGCCATGATCGATTAGAATTTAAGACCGGCTTCGCGAGCAGCTTCGGCCAACTGTTTTACTCTTCCGTGATAGAGGTATCCGTTACGGTCGAAAGCAACGGCCGAGATTCCCTTGGCAACGGCACGCTCGGCGGCCAGTTTGCCCACCAGCGACGCGATTTCACACTTGGTTTTTCCGGCAGCGGCCCCGGCAATCTCCTTGTCGAGCGACGATGCCGTGGCGAGCGTTACGCCGGCCTGGTCGTCGATAAACTGCACATAGATCTGCTTGTTGCTGCGGAATACCGTCATACGGGGCTGTTCGGGCGTTCCGCTGACGATCTTGCGGATACGCATCTTGATCCGCGCTCTTCTTTCTATCTTGTTCAGTGACATAATTTCAGACGATTAACTATTTTGCACCAGCGGACTTACCGGCCTTACGACGCAGCTGTTCGCCTACGAACTTGATACCCTTGCCCTTGTAGGGTTCCGGCTTGCGCAGCGAGCGGAGCTTCGCAGCGACCTGACCGATGAGCTGCTTGTCGATCGACTTCAGCGTTACGATCGGGTTACCCTTCTTCTCGGTAACGGCCGTAGCGGTGACCTCCTTCGGGAGCAGGAAGTAGGTATCGTGCGAATAACCGAGGCTCATCTCGAGCACCTGGCCCTTGACTTCGGCCTTGTAGCCCACGCCGACGAGCTCCTGCTTGATCTCATAGCCCTTCGATACGCCGACGACCATATTGTGGATCAGGGCGCGATAGAGGCCATGGAGCGAGCGGTGACGCGGCTGGTTGGTCGGGCGCGATACGAAGACGGCCGGGATTTCCTTGCCGGTGTGGGGATCCGTGTGCGTGCTGACCTCTACCTTGATATCCGAGTCAACCTTCTGACTCAGCGTTCCAAGCGGCCCTTTCACGCTTACCGTATTGTCGGGAGCGACCTCGACGGTTACTCCGGCAGGCAAGTTTACAGGTAATTTACCAATTCTTGACATTGCGTTGATTTTTAATTATTAGTAGATGTAGCACAGCACCTCGCCGCCGACGTTCTCCTTACGTGCCTTGGCGTCGGTCATGATGCCTTTCGAAGTCGAGAGGATGGCGATACCCAGACCGTTCAGTACGCGGGGCATGTCCGAAACCGACGCATACTGGCGCAGACCCGGACGGCTGACGCGCTTAAGGTCCTTGATGGCGTTGGTCTTCGTGGCGGCATCCCACTTCAGTGCGATCTTGATCGAAGGATGGCCCTTCTCATCGGTGTCGAACTTGTAGGCCAGGATGTAGCCCTGCTCGTAGAGGATCTTGGTGATCTCCTGTTTAATTTTTGAACCGGGAGCTTCAACCACCTTGTGGTTGGCTTTCACCGCGTTTCTAATTCTGGTCAGAAAGTCCGCAATAGGATCAGTCATAACGAATAGAAGTTAAAAATTAAATGAATAAAAAGTTTTCAATGTTTTGTGGCTCAGAGAATTGCCATCGGGAAACCGTCCCTTTCTCATTCCCCTTCGCCCACCCCTGGACACGCGTTCGCATACGCACACGAGCGCCCAAAAGCGCGCAAATATACGCATTATTTTCCAAACAGCCAAGATTATCGCCTGATTTTTAGCGTTTTTCCGGGTCCCGCAGGAATACGGAAATGTTAGCACACACAGCGGCTGCTAACATCATCCGTACAGAAATCCTGCTTCGACGACCCGAAAACCGGTCATCGACCACCCCCGCGGCGATCCGACCCGACGGTCGGCCCTCTGCGTGGCACCCGATTCCGGCCTCTTGGTCCGAGGAATCTGTAACCCCAGTGTGCGACTTTCCGTTACGCCCCACATATCGGGAAGTTACCGCTTGTGGCGGCACTTTCCCCGATACTGTGACGTATCTGCATGGGTCGTACACCCCTATTAGCTCCGTCTCCTCCGCGGCTTGCGCCGCACAGGCTCCTCACCTTCCGGAAAGCGGAACCCTTTTCATTGCGCCCGGGCTCACCGACGGGACTCGAGAGGATTGAGGACTTGGGCGGCAACGCCGTCAGCCCATTGCAGGGTCACCACAACTGCACCTCACCGGTACCACTGCAGCCTCTCTACGACACCACTCCGGCACCTCTTCGTGCTCCTTCTCTCGCCCCCTTCTCTCGCCCCCTCCGGCGCCCCTCGGGACTACCAGCTGGCCTTCGTAACGCCCGGGATCAGACCCTTGGATGCCATCTCGCGGAACTGGATACGGCTGATGCCGAACAGACGGATGTATCCTTTGGGACGGCCCGTGATCTTGCAGCGGTTGTGCTGGCGGATGGGGTTGGAGTTGCGCGGCAGCTTCGAAAGGGCCTGCCATGCCTCCTCGTGGTCCATCTCACCGCTCTTTACCTTGGCAGCGATCTCCTCGCGTTTGTGCTGGTAGCGCTTGGCGAGTTTTGCACGCTTTACCTCGCGGGCTTTCATCGATTCTTTTGCCATAGCTTAGTTCTTTTTAGCGTTTTTGAAAGGAAGACCGAACTCACGGAGCAGGGCATAAGCCTCTTCGTCGGTCTTGGCCGTGGTGACGAAGGTGATCTCCATGCCGAAGATCTTCGTGATCTTGTCGATGTCGATCTCCGGGAAGATGATCTGCTCGGTGATGCCGAGGGTGTAGTTGCCCTGGCCGTCGAACTTCTCGTTGATACCCTTGAAGTCGCGGATACGCGGCAGTGCCACGGCGATCAGACGCTCGAGGAACTCGTACATCTTGTTGTCGCGCAGCGTCACGCGTACGCCGATGGGCATACCCTTACGCAGCTTGAAGTTGGAGATATCCTTGCGCGAGTGGGTCTGAACGGCCTTCTGTCCGGCGATCAGCGTCAGCTCGGCCTGAGCCACGTCGATGAGCTTCTTGTCGGCAACGGCCTGGCCCATTCCTTGGTTGATGACGATCTTGACGAGTTTCGGGCACTGCATGACGCTCGTGTAGCCGAACTCCTTCATAAGGGCAGGTTCGATCTGCTCCTTATACTGGGTCTTGAGTGTAGGTACGTAAGCCATTATTTGATCTCCTCCCCTGACTTTTTAGCGAAACGAACTAATTTACCTTTGGAGTCGAGTTTGCGACCAACCTTGGTGGGTTTGCCCGACTTGGGGTCGATCAGCATGAGGTTCGACACGTGAATCGGGGCCTCTTTCTCGACGATACCGCCCTGAGGGTTCTTGGCATTGGGCTTGGTGGCCTTCTTGCAGAGGTTCACACCCTCGACGATTGCGCGCTGCTTGGAGACCTCGACCTTCAGGACTTTACCCTGCTGGCCCTTCGAGTCACCGGCGATAACCTGGACCTGATCCCCTTTCTTAATATGCAATTTCATATTCGAAACAGTTTTTATGATTACAAAACTTCGGGGGCGAGGGAGATGATCTTCATGTACTGGTCACGCAGCTCGCGGGCTACGGGGCCGAAGATACGGGTTCCGCGCATTTCACCCTGGTTGTTGAGCAGCACCACGGCGTTGTCGTCGAAACGAATGTACGAACCGTTGGCACGGCGGATCTCTTTGGTCGTACGCACGACGACGGCCTTGGATACGGCGCCCTTCTTGACGTCACCCGAAGGAGAAGCGCTCTTGACGGCCACCACGATTTTGTCGCCGATCGATGCATAGCGACGCTTCGTACCGCCGAGCACACGGATGCAAAGAACCTCCTTCGCACCGCTGTTGTCGGCTACTACGAGTCTACTTTCCTGTTGTATCATAACTACTTAGCTCTTTCAATGATTTGTACTAATCTCCAACGCTTCGTTTTGCTGAGCGGACGGGTCTCCATGATCCGTACGGTATCGCCCTCCTTGCAGGTTTCATCGAGCGACTCGGCGACGAACTTGGTGGTCTTGTTCACGAACTTGCCGTAGATAGGATGCTTGACCTTACGAGCAACGGCCACTACGATGGTTTTGGCCATTTTGTTGCTGACGACCACTCCGATACGCTCTTTTCTAAGATTTCTTTCCATGGTTCTTACTTATTTGGCGTTTTTTTGACGCAGAATCGTCAGCATGCGAGCTATATCTCTGCGGTTTTTCTTGATGATCGACGAATTCTCGACGGGGGACACGGCATGCTGCACCTTGAGCTTGGCAAGCTGAGCTTTCTCGGCCTCGATGCGCTCCTGCAGGTCCTTGATCGAAATATCCTTGATTTCTGCACTTTTCATGTTGTGTCTCCCTTAAATTGTGGTTTCGACGTAGTCACGCCGTACGATGAACTTGGTGGTGATCGGCAGCTTCTGGGCGCCCAGACGGAGAGCCTCCTGCGCTACGGCCAGGGGCACTCCCTCGGCCTCGAACAGGATGCGGCCCGGCGTTACGGGGGCTACGAATCCTTCCGGATTACCTTTACCTTTACCCATACGTACCTCGGCTGGCTTCTTCGTGATGGGTTTATCGGGGAAGATGCGGATCCAGAGCTGGCCCTCACGCTTCATGCAACGGGTGATGGCCTGACGCGCGGCCTCGATCTGACGACCGGTGATCCACGAGGACTCCAGAGCCTTGATTGCGAACGATCCGTATGCAAGTTGGTTACCTCTTTGAGCGATACCTTTCATACGGCCTTTCTGCATTCTTCTAAATTTGGTCTTTTTCGGCTGTAACATGTTAGTTCTGCTTTAAAAAGGTCCTACTTACTACTGATTGTTGTTGCGACGGTCGCCACCGCGGCGTCCGCGACGGTCACCGCGGCGGTCGCCGCGACGGTCACGACGCTCGCCACGCTCGCCCGACGGAGCCTGGGACGAAGCGCCGGCGATCTCGAACAGGTCGCGCTTGCCATAAACGATACCCTGGCAGATCCATACCTTCACACCGAGGATACCCACCTTCGTGAGGGCTTCGGTCAGGCAGTAGTCGATGTCTGCGCGGAACGTATGCAGCGGAATACGACCCTCCTTGACGGTTTCGGTACGGGCCATCTCGGCGCCGCCCACACGGCCGGCAACCTGAACCTTGATACCTTCGGCACCCATGCGCATCGTCGATGCGACGGCGGTCTTCACGGCGCGGCGGAACGATACACGGCCCTCCAGCTGGCGGGCGATGTTCTGACCCACGATCACGGCGTCAACCTCCGGACGCTTCACCTCGAAGATGTTGATCTGAATCTCCTTGCCGGTGAGCTTCTTGAGCTCCTCCTTGAGTTTGTCGACCTCCTGGCCACCCTTGCCGATGATGATACCCGGGCGGGCCGTCGAAATCGTAACCGTCACGAGTTTGAGCGTACGCTCGATGATGATCTTCGAGATCGACGCCTTGGCCAGACGGACGTTCAGATACTTGCGGATCTTGGCGTCTTCTACGAGTTTGTCGGAGAAGTCCTTGCCGCCGAACCAGTTCGAATCCCAGCCGCGGATGATACCAAGACGATTTGCTATCGGATTAACTTTCTGTCCCATCTGTTTTTACTTGTTTTCAACGGTTTTTTCAACGGTTACCATTTTGTCCACAACGATCGTAACGTGGTTCGAACGCTTGCGGATCCGGTGGGCACGGCCCTGGGGGGCTGCCTGAATACGCTTCAGCATGCGGCCGCCGTCTACGAATACCTCCTTGACGCAGAGTTTCGTATCTTCCAGACGCTCGTTCTCGTTCTTGGCCTCCCAGTTGGCGATAGCCGACTTGAGGAGCTTCTCCATGCGGATCGATGCCTCTTTCTTCGAATAACGCAGGATGCCCAGCGCCTTGTTGATCTCCACACCGCGGATGATGTCGGCCACCAGGCGCATCTTGCGGGGCGAGGTCGGGCAATCACGCATGATGGCGATTGCCTTCTGCTTCTTTTCGGCCTTCAGTTTTTCGGCCATATTTGCTTTTCTTGCACCCATTTTCTACCTATTTTTTCTTGTTACCGGCATGACCACGGAAGTTGCGGGTGGGAGCGAACTCACCGAGCTTGTGCCCTACCATGTTCTCAGTTACGTAGACCGGAATGAATTTGTTTCCGTTGTGGACAGCGATCGTCTGGCCGACGAAGTCGGGAGAGATCATGCTGGCACGCGACCAGGTCTTGATGACCGACTTCTTGTTACCCTCGGCCTGTGCGACCACCTTTGCCTCGAGTTTCGGGTCGATAAACGGTCCTTTTTTTAATGAACGGCTCATTATGTACTCTTATTTAATTATTTTTTCTTCTTGGAAATAATGAACTTCGAAGTGGTCTTCTTCGGGTTACGGGTCTTGTAACCCTTGGCAAGCAGACCCTTGCGCGAACGGGGGTGACCACCGGATGCACGGCCTTCACCACCACCCATCGGGTGATCGACAGGGTTCATAACGACACCACGGTTGCGCGGACGGCGGCCGAGCCAGCGCTCGCGACCGGCCTTGCCCGACTGCTCGAGGCTGTGGTCGAGGTTCGACACGACGCCTACCGTAGCGCGGCAAGTAACGAGTACCATACGAGTCTCGCCCGAAGGCAGCTTGATGATGGCGAATTTGCCCTCACGAGCCAGCAGCTGGGCGTACGAGCCGGCCGAACGTGCCATGGCGGCACCCTGACCGGGGTAGAGTTCGATGTTGTGGATAACGGTTCCCAGAGGAATCTCGCTCAGGAAGAGCGTGTTGCCGACCTCCGGAGCGACACCGGCGCCGCTCATCACGGTCTGACCCACCTGGAGTCCGTTGGGTGCGATGATATAACGCTTCTCTCCGTCGGCGTATACCAGCAGGGCGATACGTGCCGTACGGTTCGGGTCATACTCGATCGATTTTACAGTTGCAGCGATGCCGTCCTTCGCGCGTTTGAAGTCGACGTTACGATACATCTGCTTGTGGCCGCCGCCGATGTAGCGGACGGTCATCTTACCGGCATTGTTACGGCCGCCCGTGCTCTTCTTGGGGCTCAGGAGCGACTTCTCCGGCGTCGACTTGGTGATCTCGTCGAACGTGCCGATAATCTTATGTCTCGTACCTGCGGTTACAGGTTTAAATTTTCTTACTGCCATCTTCGTTAGATATTACTGTAAAAATCGATCTTGTCTCCATCCTTCAAGGTGACAATCGCCTTCTTGAAGTTGTTCGCACGACCTTCGAGCAGACCGGCTTTGGTGTAGCGGCTCTTGAGCTTGCCCATGTAGTTCACGGTGTTGACATCCGTCACCACGACGTTGTACATCTGCTCTACGGCATTGCGGATTTGCAGTTTGTTAGCCCTCACGTCAACGATAAAACCGTAGCGATTCAACTTTTCGCCCTGAATCGTCATTTTCTCGGTCAAAACGGGCTTAATAATAATGTTCATTGTAACTCTTGCGTTTTTAAGCTAACATCGTATTCAATACATTCTCGGCGCCCTCGACCATGACGATTGCCGAAGCGTTCATCACGTCGTACGTGCAGACGTTCTGAGCCAGAACGGGCTTGACGTACGAGAGGTTGCGGCACGAGATCTGGAGATTGGTGTTCGACTCCGGAAGGACGAGCAGCACCTTCTTGTCGTCGACCTTCAGCGCCTCGGCAAGTGCCACGACGGTTTTGGTCTTCGGGGCATCGAGCTGGATGTTCTCGACCACGCAGATCACGCCGGCCTGGGCCTTGTACGTAAGGGCGCTGCGACGGGCCAGCTGCTTGAGCTTCTTGTTGAGCTTGAAGCGGTAGTCGCGGGGCTGCGGACCGAATACACGGCCGCCTCCCGGGAAGAGCGGCGAAAGGATGCTGCCGCAACGGGCACCGCCGGTACCCTTCTGACGCTTCAGCTTGCGCGTCGAACCGGCTACTTCGTTACGCTGCTTGGCTTTGTGCGTACCCTGACGCTGATCGGCCAGATACTGCTTTACGTCGAGGTAGATTGCGTGGTCATTAGCCTCCACGCCGAAAACGGCATCCGAAAGGACTACCTTACGACCCGTTTCTTGACCCTGGGTGTTCAATACAGCTAATTCCATACTACTTCTCAATCGTTAAATAAGCACCTTTGGCTCCCGGAATCGAACCCTTCACGAGGATCAGGTTGCTCTCGGGAATAACTTTCAAAACTTTCAGGTTCAGAACCTTGACCTGCTCGCCGCCCATCTGTCCGGGGAGACGCTTGCCCTTGAATACGCGCGAAGGGTAAGACGATGCACCCAGCGAACCGGGTTTGCGCTGACGGTTGTGCTGGCCGTGAGTCTGGCCGCCGACGCCGCCGAAGCCGTGGCGTTTCACAACGCCCTGGAAGCCTTTACCTTTCGAGATCCCGGTCACGTCGACCCAGTCTTCCTCCGAGAAGAGGTCTACGGTCAGCGTGTCGCCGAGTGCCACTTCGGGCATCCCCTTGAACTCTGCGAGCTTGCGCTTGGGGGTCGTGCCGGCCTTCTTGAAGTGGCCTAACAGACTGCTGGTGGTGTGCTTTTCACTTTTCTCGTCATAGGCAATCTGAACCGCCTCGTAGGAGTCCTTCTCGACGGTTTTGATTTGCGTAACAACGCACGGACCAGCCTCAATGACAGTGCATGGTATGTTCTTACCCTCGGCACTGTAAACGGAAGTCATTCCGATTTTCTTTCCAATAAGTCCTGACATTTGTTGTCAATTGTTTGTTATAAATGTGTAAAGTGAAGTTTTCTTCAGGCCATCGGTCTCTTGCGGGACCGTTTTTTCGGGTGGGCCTCCGACCGATCCGTCCGACCGGCCGGAGGCGTCCGAAATGGCTCTCTATGGAAGAGGCGCTCCCATCATCCGGCCGCTTCAACCGGGCCCAGCCCCGTTGTCACCATGCCGGAGAGCTCACCTCACCTCCCCGCCGGATCAGACCTTGATCTCGACCTCGACACCCGAAGGAAGCTCGAGTTTCATCAGCGCGTCGATCGTCTTGGGGGTCGACGAGTAGATGTCGAGAATCCGCTTGAAGGTGCAGAGCTGGAACTGCTCGCGGGCCTTCTTGTTGACGAACGTCGAGCGGTTGACCGTAAAAATCTGCTTGTGCGTGGGAAGGGGCACCGGGCCGCTGACAACGGCGCCCGTGCTCTTCACGGTCTTAACGATCTTTTCGGCCGACTTGTCGACCAGATTGTGATCGAACGACTTTAACTTGATTCTAATCTTCTGGTTCATATCGTTTGCTTATTCTATATCCTTACGTTTACCGCTTGCTTTCTCGATGATCTCCTTGGCGAGGTTGGCAGGTACCTCCTCGAAGTGCGAGAACTCCATCGACGAGGTTGCGCGACCCGACGAGATCGTACGCAGTACCGTTACGTAACCGAACATCTCGGCCAGAGGCACCTTGGCCTTTACGACGCGGGCCGGGCCCTTGGTCTCCATGCCGGTGATCTGACCGCGGCGCTTGTTCAGGTCGCCGATGATATCACCCATGTTCTCCTCGGGGGTTACAACCTCGACCGTCATCACGGGCTCGAGGATGACGGAACCGGCCTTCGGAGCGGCGTTGCGGTAACCGTTGCGGGCAGCAATTTCGAACGACAGCTGATCGGAGTCGACGGGGTGGAACGAACCGTCAAGCAGCGTCACCTTCATCGAGTCCATCGGATAGCCGGCCAGAGCGCCGTTGGCCATTGCAGCCTCGAAGCCCTTCTGAACCGAAGGAATGAACTCCTTGGGGATGTTTCCGCCCTTGACCTGATCGACGAACTCCAGACCCATCTTGCCTTCGCTGGCGGGACCGATCTCGAAGATGATGTCGGCGAACTTACCACGACCACCGGTCTGCTTCTTGAAGACTTCGCGGTGCTGGATCGTCTTGGTAAGAGCCTCCTTGTAGTTCACCTGCGGAGCACCCTGGTTGATCTCCACACCGAACTCGCGGCGCAGACGGTCGACGATGATGTCCAGGTGAAGCTCACCCATACCGCTGATCACGGTCTGCCCCGAATCTTCGTCGGTGTGTACCGTGAAGGTAGGATCCTCCTCGGCCAGCTTGGCCAGGGCGATGCCCAGTTTGTCGAGATCCTTCTGGGTCTTGGGCTCTACGGCCAGACCGATCACCGGCTCGGGGAAGGTCATCTGCTCCAGAACGATCGGGGCGTTCTCGGCGCAGAGCGTATCGCCCGTGCGGATCTCCTTGAAGCCGACGGCGGCGCAGATGTCACCGGCGCTGACGCTCTCCATGGGGTTCTGCTTGTTGGCGTGCATCTGGTAGATACGGCTGATACGCTCGCGCTTGCCGCTGCGGGAGTTGAGCACGTAGGAACCGGCATCGAGTTTACCCGAGTATACGCGTACGAAGGCCAGACGACCTACGAACGGGTCGGTAGCGATCTTGAAGGCCAGACCGCAGAACGGCTCGTCCTCCGAAGCGTGGCGGACCTCCTCCTCGTCGGTCTTGGGGTTGATTCCGTGTACGGGGGGCACGTCCAGCGGCGAGGGCAGGAAGGCCATCACGTAGTCGAGCAGCTTCTGCACGCCCTTGTTGTGGAACGACGAGCCGCAGAGCATCGGCACGAGCTGCATGGAGATCGTAGCCTTACGGATGGCGGCCAGCAGTTCATCGGGGGTGATCGAATCGGGATCCTCGAAGAACTTCTCCATCAGGGCGTCGTCCGTCGAGGCGACCTCCTCGATGAGTTTGGCGCGCCACTCGGCGGCCTCGGCCTTCATCGACTCGGGGATCTCGCGGATCTCGAAGTTGTCGCGCACGGTCTTGTCGTCGAAGTAGTAGATCGCGTTATTATAAATAAGGTCTACCAGACCCTCGAACTTGTCCTCGGCACCGATGGGGAGGACAACCGGGAGAGCCGTAGCACCGAAGTGCTGCTTGATCTGGGCGCATACCGAGAAGAAGTCGGCACCCGTACGGTCCATCTTGTTGACGTAGCCGATACGGGGAACGTGATACTTGTCGGCCTGGTGCCATACGGTCTCGGACTGGGGCTCCACGCCACCCACGGCGCAGAACGTGGCGATAGCGCCATCCAGCACGCGGAGCGAACGCTCCACCTCGACGGTGAAGTCGACGTGTCCCGGGGTATCGATCAGGTTGATCTGATACTGGTGGTCCTTGTAGTGCCAGAAGGCCGTCGTGGCGGCCGAGGTGATGGTGATACCGCGCTCCTGCTCCTGGACCATCCAGTCCATGGTGGCGCCACCCTCGTGAACCTCGCCGATCTTGTGGGTCTTACCCGTGTAGAAAAGGATTCGCTCGGACGTCGTGGTCTTACCGGCATCGATGTGGGCCATGATACCGATATTACGCGTATAATGTAAGTCTCTGGTTGCCATTTCTGATTACCTTGTTTAGAATCTGAAGTGAGCGAATGCCTTGTTGGCCTCGGCCATGCGGTGCATCTCCTCCTTGCGTTTGAAGGCGGCACCCTGCTGGTTGTAGGCGTCCATGATCTCTGCTGCGAGCTTATCAGCCATCGTCTTGCCGGCGCGCTTGCGGGAATAGAGGACAAGGTTTTTCATGGAAATAGAAATCTTGCGCTCCGGACGAACCTCCATAGGAACCTGGAACGTTGCGCCACCGATACGCTTCGATTTCACTTCGACTTGGGGCGTGATGTTCTCCAGGGCCTGTTTCCAGATTTCCAGCGGAGATTTATCAGCATCCTTCATCTTCTTGCCGACGATTTCGAGCGAGTCGTAGAAAATCGTGTAGGCAATACTCTTCTTACCATCCAGCATGAGGTTGTTCACGAAACGGGTCACGGCCACGTCTCCGAACTTCGGATCCGGAAGTAGAATTCGCTTTCTTGGCTTAGCTTTTCTCATTGCTATAAATGTTGTCTAAAGATTTTTTCTCAAGTGAGAGTTTCGGAGGATTACTTGCCTGCCTTGGGGCGTTTTGCACCGTACTTCGAGCGACGCTGGCGACGTCCGTCCACACCGGCCGAGTCGAGAGCTCCGCGAACCAGGTGGTAACGTACACCCGGGAGGTCCTTCACACGTCCGCCGCGAACCAGCACGATCGAGTGCTCCTGCAGGTTGTGGCCTTCGCCGGGGATGTAGGCGTTGACCTCCTTGCCGTTGGTCAGACGCACACGAGCCACCTTACGCATAGCCGAGTTAGGCTTCTTGGGGGTCGTGGTGTACACACGCGTGCAGACGCCACGGCGCTGGGGACAAGCGGCCAGGGCCGGGGACTTCGATTTGTCCTCGAGCGACAGACGACCGTTTCTCACTAACTGTTGAATAGTTGGCATTGTAAAAACTGTCCTTTAATGGTTAAAAAATTCTATCTCCATTGTCCAAAATGGACTGCAAAGGTACGCATTTTTTTGGAAATACAATATATAAGCCCATCTTTTTTGGCCTTTTTTCAGGAATTTGCGCCTTTTGCAATTCTTTTTACTGATCGTTTTTATAAAACTATATGAAATTACTTATACACATTCCCATAATCCCCTGTTCATCATCCGCTTATACGCTGCGCGCGAAATCCCGTGAACAGAGCCCGGCAAACCGGGGAAATCACACGCCATCCGCACCCAAACCGCCGGAAATCTTGCAGAATCCAGCCGAAAAACCTATATTTGTCAACAACAAACACTCCGACACATCCGCAAAGAAAACCCTAATAGCTCAACTTCATGAAAAACACAATCTTACTGCTATCCCTGGCCGTGCTGGCCACAGGGTGCGACAGGGGGGGGGACGCTGACCCTCAACCCGTAACGTTCGAAAACACGGTTTTCGAAAACTATTGTGCGAGCCAGTACGACACCAACGGCGACGGAGTGTTCACGACCGACGAAGCCGCCTCGGTGAAAGAGTTGACCCTCGACGCCAACACGGACAAAACACTCTCGGGCATCAACTCGCTGGCCGGAATCGAGTATTTCACCGGGCTGGAGAAGCTCTCCTGCACCATGTGCGAATTCACGTCGGTCGACCTGAGCCGCAACACCCGGCTGAAAGACCTGGCCCTGATGTACGGAAAACTGACAGCGCTCGACGTGAGCTGTCTCCCCGAGTTGGAGACCCTCAACTGCAACAACAACGCCCTGACGTCGATCGACCTGTCCCACAATCCGAAACTGCGGTCTCTCTTCGTGCAGGGCAACCGGCTCACAGCCCTCGACGTAGGCCACAACCCGGAACTCGAACTCCTCTACATCAACATGATGCCGAACTTCACCAACCAGATCGAGACGCTCGACGTAACGAAGAACCCGAAACTTACACAACTCTTCGCCATCCAGATGACCTCGCTGAAAGAGTTGCGCATGTTGCAGGCCCACAAGGACGCCAACATCTTGATGTCGGTCCCCGAAACGACCCAGATCATTTACGAATAGTCCGAATCCCGATCCGATACACCTACGACCGATCCGACAGACCGATCCGCGACGCAGCCATCCGGCTGCGTTTTTTTACGTTTACGATTGCCGCCCGCTCTTCGCCCGACATCCGCAGCCGGAAAAGAGGGTCGGCACGGACTTTGCTCCCTTGCCCGGGAGTGCGGGGCCGAACGCCCCTCACCGGAACCACGACCGGAAACCAATTGCGACAAAACAATGAAACAGACCATGCTCACACTCTTCACCCCGCTGCTGGCGCTTCTGCTTTGCGGCACGGCTTGCAGTTCGGACGATTCGAACGCCGGCACTCCGAACCCGACTCCGACCCCTCCGGCTCCGCAACCGACCTCCTACGACATCTACACGGCCGGCTACAAACGGGTCGACTCGAAGGCTGCAGCCACCGTCTGGAAAAACGGCCAGGAGCTCTACGCGCTGACCGACGGCACGTCGAATGCCTGGGCCCATGCCCTCTGTGTCGACAACGGAACCCTCTACACGGCCGGCTACGAGGAGCAGACCGACGGACACGTCGTCGCCTGCCTGTGGGAGAACGGGACGCTGAAATACACGCTCGGCGCCTCCGGCAGCAACTCCTACGCCATGGCCGTGGCCGTATCGGACGGCGACGTCTATGCGGCCGGCAGCACGACCGTCGACGGCTCGCTGACAGCCACCGTCTGGAAAAACGGCTCGGTGCTGTACACCTATTCGGTCACTCCGGCCTCGTCGCAGGCCCGGACGCTGCTGCTCGCGGGATCAGACCTCTATGCGGCCGGAAATCTGCTGACGGGCGGCACGCAGCAGGTCGGGCAGATCTGGCTGAACGGCGACGCCTACGAAACGCTGACCGACGGCACCACACCGGGCGATGTCCGGGGGCTCTTCCTGGCGGGCGGGACGCTCTATGCCGCCGGATCGAAGGGCGAGGAGGCTGTCGTCTGGAAGAACGGCAAACTGCTCTACACGCTGACCGACGGTTCGTCGTCGGCCGAGGCAATGTCGCTGTGGATGACCGACGGGGAGCTCTACACGGTCGGCTACTACACGAAACCGGACTTCGAGGAGCAGGGCGTCGTCTGGAAGAACGGCACACAGCTCTACACCCTTTCGGACGGCACCTCCTCGGGCAGCATGCCCTACGCCGTGGCGGCCTGGGGCGACGATCTCTTCACGGCCGGGACGCTCTTCGGCAGCAGCCGCCACGCCGTCGTCTGGAAGGGCAGCGATCTTCTCTATACATTGGGACGCGGCGAGGCCTACGCGATGTACGTCGTGCCGCACTACGAAAGCGACGAAACGACCGGCGCGGAGGACTCGGGCGACACTTCCGGCAACAACTGAGCGGGCGGCAGTATCGCCCCACCGGTCCGGGCAGCCCGACTGCAACAAAACCGTTACAGCCGCACCGCGCTGCCCGCCGATCCGACGGATCCGGCAGATCCGGACCGGGAGCCGGCCCCGCACGGCAGAACAAACCGCCGCACACAACCCCGTCCATGCAAAGAATCCCCAAAAAGGGTTCAATCTGAAAAACTTTCCGTAAATCTGTATAAGAAATATATATCATTGAAATCAAGTGAGTTAGAAGAATTACCTCGTTTTCGGGTAATGAGTAGGCAACCGTCCTGATTGCCGTGGTCTGCATCGCTTTGCTTGTTTTGGTAACTCTTACGGATGCAAAGGTATAAAAAATATTCAGTCTGGAAGAAGTATTCCCAATATTATTTCAGCCTGAATGGGCATCCACTCTCTTATGCCGTTTTTGGCTTGAGGCAATTTACGAGCAGGGAAGCCACGGTAAAGGCAACTCCTACCACTACCACACCTGTCCATCCATAATGTTGCCAAGACAGACCAGAAACGAATGTACCGGCAGAACCGCCCAAGAAATAAATGGTCATATAAACGGTATTGACACGATTGATGGCAGATGCATCGAGGGCAACCACGCTTGTCTGATTAGACAAATGAATGCATTGCATTCCCGCATCAATCAAAAGAATGGCGACTACCATCCACAAGTAGCTGTCATTCAAAGAAAATGCCAGCAGCCATGCAGCCAAGATAACGCATCCTCCGACAATAGAGAAGAACCTTGCACCGTACTTTTGGATATAACCGCTAATGAATACAACCGTAGATGCACCTGCCAATCCACACAAACCGAGTGCCCCGATAATATCGTCACTCGCAAAGAAAGGCTCTTGTTTCATCCGGAAAGCAAGGCAACTCCACAAAGCGAAGAACGAACCATAAGCCAATGCCGCCCTTAACGAAGCGATACGCAAATACGGGTATTTGTAGAACAGGCGCAACAGGGATCTCATCAGCTCCATATAATTTCCTTGTGAACGGGCAGACAGAACGGGAAGCATCTCGTAAATCATAAGAAAGCATCCGAGCATAAACACGCAAGCTACCAAATAGACGGAACGCCATCCCCATACATCAGCGAGAAAGCCACTGAACACCCGTGAGCCGAGAATGCCTATGAGCAAACAGGATTGTATAATGCCCACATTGCGCACCTTGTGTGCAGGTGCCGAATGGTAAGACACCAACGGGATGAAAAACTGCGGCATAACCGAAGATGCACCGGCAAGCAAGGATGCGCCCCACACCCAATAGATGTTCGGGGCAAGGGCGATGGCAAGCAATGCACACATGGAAACGAAATAATTGGTCAATATCAGCTTCTTTCGTGAAACCAAGTCGCCAAGCGGAATTACAAACACAAGTCCAGCCACATAGCCTATCTGGGTCAATGTCGCTACCATACTGGCAGAAAAGTCGTTTACTGTAAAGTCTTTTGCCATGCTGCCCAACAAAGGCTGGTTGTAGTAGCAGTTGGCAACGGAAAGTCCGGTAGCGGCTGCCATCAAAGCCAGCAGAGGTGCCGGAATGCCTTGGTTCTCCCTCAATTCATACTTCATCGGTCGCCTCCTTTCAGTATGAAACAACTTTCAATCCTATCAAAGACGCTATAAGCGTGAACAGAAAGAAAAGCCGGATGGGAGTGGCAGGCTCCTTGAAAACGAATATCCCTATCAAGACTGTACCTACTGCTCCGATGCCTGTCCAAATGGCGTATGCTGTCCCAAGTGGCAAAGTCTGTACCGCCTTGGCAAGCAAGGACATGCTCAGTACGGTGGAGACAAGGAAACCGCTCCCCCACAGATAAAACTCGACTCCTGACGCCGCTTTTGTCTTTCCCAAACAGAATGTAAGACTTATCTCAAACAATCCTGCCAATAATAAAATTATCCAATTCATATCTATGATTTATTAAAATTCGGGCGCAAAGGTAAACAAGTAATTCCTTATAACTTTTTGCATTTGGCAAAAACGTATTTTGCATTTGACAAAAAACAGCCGTTCATTCCCGTTTCTGTGTACTATTTCATAATTTTGCACACTGATAACAATAAATTATGGATATTGAGCAAATCATCAACCTGAGATATGCCATGCCGGACGCGTCTTTGGACAGGTTGCGGCAATGCCTGACGGAAGTTTCGTACCCCAAAGGATTCCGAGTGTTGGAAAGCGGAAAAGTGGAGAAAGACATTTTTTTCATCAAACAAGGCATTGTTCGCGCCTACACTTCGGTAGAGGGGAAAGAAATTACTTTTTGGGTCGGCAAAGAAGGGGCGACTCTCGTTTCCATGAAAGGCTATGTAAATGACGAGCCGGGATATGAAACGATGGAGCTGATGGAGGATTCAGTCCTGTATGTATTGGAAAGAAAAAAACTGAAAAAATTGTTTTCAGAAGACTTGCACATCGCCAATTGGGGGCGGCGTTATGCGGAGATGGAATTGCTTGCCACCGAGGAACGGCTGATTTCCATGTTGTCCGCCATCGCTTCGGAACGGTATAAGGAGTTGTTAGAGAAAGAACCTGACTTGTTGCAACGGTTACCATTGGGAAGTATCGCAACCTATTTAGGTGTCACACAAGCGAGCTTGAGCAGGATTAGAGCACAAATAAAGTGACGTTTCAACAAACTGGGGGACAGCAAACGGTTTTAGTCTGCCCAAAACACAAACTTGCTACCATTGAAAACAGAGTTCAGGCTTTGGAGTAACTCATCTGCCTTTGGGTTACCCAAAGGACAACTTGCTATCCTCCCGTTGGCATTGTTTATAATCCCATGCCCTTGCCTCTCCTAAGCGGCTCGACAGTCCTCCTGATGGACGAAAACAGCCTGCCAAACTGCTTCTTGAACCATTCCCCAATCGGTTGCCCGTTGATGGCAAGTGCAAGTTTAGACCTGTCTTTCGGG